>CADCUU010000374.1 GCA_902805995.1 uncultured Rubellimicrobium sp. | reverse complement strand
GTCTTGGATGCGGATGCGGCGGTCCATGCGCTTTATGCGCCGGGCGGGGCGGCCGTGCCGGGGGTGGGGGACCTCGTGCCCGGGGCGGTGGTCGCGGGGGCGGTGGATCGGGTGCGGTTGCGCGAGGCGCTGGAGCGGGATGCGTCGCTGTTTCCGCGGCTGGAAGCGGTCGTTCACCCCCTCGTGGCCGAGGATCGAGCCCGGTTCCTGAGGGAGACGCGGGGGGAGATCGTCGTGCTTGACGTGCCGCTGCTGTATGAGCGGGGGATCGAGCGGGAATGCGACGGGGTGGCGGTCGTCTCGGCCAGCGCGGAGACGCAGATGCGGCGGCTGCTCGCGCGGCCGGGGATGGACTCGGAGGCCGCTGCAATGCTCCTGTCCCGGCAGATGTCCGATGCGGAAAAGCGGGCGCGTGCTCGCTGGATCGTGCCGACCGAGACGCTTGAGGAAGCGCGGGCCGCCGTGCGACAGATCGTTTTCGACATCCGCCACCGTGCGGCGTCAGACTAGGAGCCGAGCCATGCGCGAGATCGTCCTCGACACCGAGACCACGGGCTTCGACCCAGAGACCGGCGACCGGATCGTGGAGATCGGGGCGCTGGAACTCATGAACCACATGCCCACGGGGCGGACGTTCCACGTCTACATCAACCCCGAACGGTCGATGCCCGAGGACGCGTTCAAGGTTCACGGGCTGGGCGACGACTTCCTGCGCGACAAGCCGGTCTTCGCCAAGGTGGCGCAGGATTTCGTGGACTTCATCGGCGATGCGCGGCTGGTGATCCACAACGCCAGCTTCGACATGAAATTCCTCAACTTCGAACTGGGAAAGCTCGGCTATGCGCGGATGCCGATGGATCGCGCGCTGGATACCGTGATGGTGGCGCGGCGGAAGTTCCCGGGCTCGCCCGCGTCGCTCGACGCGCTGTGCCGGCGGTTCGGGATCGACAATTCGGGCCGGACGCTGCACGGCGCGCTTCTCGACAGCGAGTTGCTGGCCGAGGTGTATCTGGAGCTGATCGGGGGGCGGCAGCCGGATTTCGGGTTGTCGGCCGAGCCTGCGGCACCTGTGCGGACGGATGCTGCGGTGCCGGCTGATGCGGCTTGGCGACCCCGTCCCCGGCCTGTGCCGCTCGCGCCCCGGATCACAGAGGAGGAGGCCGCGGCGCATAAGGCGTTCGTGGCGGGTCTTGGCGACGGGGCGCTCTGGCTGCGGGAATGAGAAAGGCCGCGCCTTGGGGGGCGCGGCCTTGTTCAGCTTAACTGTCGAAATTTAGGCGTCGAGGCGGGGCGCGGCGGCGGCCGGCTGGGTCTGGGCGCGGCGCGACAGCTCGTTGCGGTAGAGCGCCACGAAGTCGATCATTTCGAGGTTCAGGGGCGGGAAGCCGCCGTCACGCGTCACGTCCGACACGATCCGCCGCAGGAAGGGGAAGGTAATGCGCGGGCACTCGATCAGGAGGTAAGGGTGGAGCTGCGCCTCGGGCACGCCCTCGATGTGGAAGACGCCCACATACTCGATCTCGAGCATGAAAAGCACGTCGCCCGTGGACTTGGTCTTGGAGGTGGCGGTGAGCTTGGTCGTCACCTCGTACTGGTTGTCGCCGCCGCGCTTGCGGCCGTCGAGCGAGACCTGCACCGCGATCTCGGGCGAGACCTCGCCGCTGACGCCCTTGCGCGCGAGCACGTTCTCGAAGGACAGGTCGCGGATGTACTGCGCAAGGATGCGCTGGGTCACCTTGGGGGCAGTGGGAGCGGCGGCGGGAGCCGGGGCGGCCCCGTTGGGGGCGTCGGGCATGTCGGTCATGGGGTCCTCTCCCGGGGGGGTAATGGTTTTGCAGACCCCTATCATCCCCCGGGGACGGCCTCAATGCCGGTGCCCGCCTAGTGGCGCGTCCAGCCCGAGGGACGGTGCGTCGGTCGTTTGGAGGGGGCGACCTCCTCCCACTCGGCCTCATCGATGACGCGATCGCGGGGGGGCTCGTGGCGGGGGGCCATGGGCGATGGGCCGGTCGGGTACTGACCCGACATATGCTGACCTGCGCGGAAGCGTTCGGTGACCACGAAGCCCGTGCTGCGTCCCTTGAAGCGCCGGGCGATCAGGTCTTGGACGGGGGGCAGCAGGAGGAGGAGCGCCACGACATCGCCGACGAAGCCCGGGAAAATCAGGAGGAGCGCCGCCGCGAGCCGGAAGCCGCCGCGCAGGAGCGCTGGGCGGGGGTCGCGGCCCCGGTTGAGCGCGCCCCGCATCCCTGCGAGGGCGTCGCTGCCCTGACGGCGCAGGAGCGCCGCGCCGAGCAGCGCGGCCAAGACCACGAGGAGGAGTGTGAGGAGAACGCCGAAGGCCCGCCCCACGATGATGAGGCTTGCGATTTCGGCCAGGATGAGGCCTGCGGCCAGAAGACGTGTCATGCCGAACTCCGTTTCAGCGGGACGACCCTGGGCGCGTCGCCCGGGGGGCCGATGGACTTGATCCTGCCCGCGGCATACATAGGTGCACCAAGGCCGCCTCACCACCCGCGGTCACATCACGGCCGCGAGGAATTCATGAACTCTCCGATCATCCAGCTGCTGGTTCTCGCGGGGATCGCCATCTTCCTGATCCTGCGCCTGCGGAGCGTGCTGGGCACCCGGGAGGGTTATGAGAAGCCGCCGCTGCCCGTGCCCGAGGCGACGGGCCGCCGCGCACGGCCGGAGCTCGAGGTGATCGAGGGACGGCCCGATCGCGACATCATCGACCATGTGCCGGAGGATTCCGACGCCGCCCGCGCGCTGGGCGCTATGAAGGCGGCCGATCCGTCCTTCAACGTCCGCGAGTTCCTGCAAGGGGCGCGCGGGGCCTACGAGATGATCCTCATGGCCTTTGAGCGGGGGG
>CADCUU010000373.1 GCA_902805995.1 uncultured Rubellimicrobium sp. | reverse complement strand
ATAGCAACTTCGGACAGGGGCGCAATCCGTGCTGTCCGTGTCGCCGATGGACCATGGCGCGGGCGCAAGTTCCCTGCTTTCCCGCGCGCGGATACCGTCGATCCAGCATGGACGACACCGGCCAGCCGCTGCGCGATCGCCGCCGTGCTTCACAGGCCGATGCGCCGATCCGTTATAGCAGAGCACCCTCCTGCCCGCCGCCAGCGCGATCCGTTCGCGGCAGCGGGTCAGCAGCCCCCCGACATAACGACGCGGTCCGCTTGCCGTCCGCGCCCCAAGGCGGCATGAGCGCCCCGCGAGAGGGGACCAATATGCAGCTAGCGGGCCGGACGGGGATCGTGACCGGGGTCGAAGGACCCTATGGGGCCGCTATCGCGCGGGCGCTGGCCGGGGCGGGGGCACGCCTCCTGCTCGCCTCACCCGATGAGGCCGCGGCCACGGCCCTCGCTGGGGAACTTGGGAGCCGCGCCATCCCCGCCGGGGACGCCTTCCTCGCCGCGCCGCCGCCGCCCGACCTTCTGGTGGAGGCTCAGGCCCTGCCTGACCTGCCTCCCTCCCTGGGGGAAGCAGGCGGCCTCGGCGAGGCGATGGCCATGGCGGCGGATGACTTCGCGCGGCTGGCCTCTGCTGCGGCACGGATGGAGGCCGGGGGCGCGGTGCTGGTCGTGTCGCCCCTGCCGGGTGTGACCGCCGATCGCGGCTGGCTCCTGCCGTTCCTGGCCTGGCGCGCCGCCGCCGTGGCGGCGCTCGCCCGCGAGCTTGGGCCCCGTGGGGTGCGGGTCAACGGCCTCGCCCCGGTGTCCGAGGACGGCGCGCGGCTGCCCGGCTTCCTCAAGCGCAACACCGCGAAGCCCCCGCCCGCGACGCCGCCCATCCGCGCCACCCTGCCATCCGAGGCCGCCGAGGCCGCGCTGTGGCTTCTGGGGGCGGAGATGGTCACGGGCCTGACCCTGCCCCTCGACGGCGGCCGCGGCCTCTAGCCCAGCACGGCCCGCAGGAGGGCGCTGTCGGGCTGCCCAAGCCCGTCGATCACGTCGAAATGGTGCCGCCCGGGCTCCACGACCAGGGGCGCGTCCCAGGCCTGCGACAGCCAGAGCGCCTGATCCCGAAAGGCCGGGCGCTCGGCCTCGCCCACCCAGACGGTCACGGGAACCGTGGGTCGGGGGCGCAGCATGGTGCTTTCGGCCACAGCCTCCGGGTCCGTCAGGCGCAGCTTGCCGTTCATCTCCGTGCTCATCAGCGGGACGAGGTTGGCGAGCGGCGAGATCGGCACGACACGCGCGACCCGGTCCCGGACCGCGAGGGCCACGTCCGCGCAGGCGAGCCGCGCGACCACATGCCCCCCGGCGGAATGCCCGGTGAGGTGCAGCGGACCGGCCACTTCCTGCGCGGCGCGATCCACGGCGCGGGCGACGCTCCGGACGATGCCGCCCACGGAGGCCTCGGGGCAGAGCGGATAGGACGGCAGCGCCACCGCCCAGCCCGCCGCAATCGCCCCCGCCGCGAGATGGGAGAAGTCGTCGCGGGAAAACGCCATCCAGTAGCCGCCATGGACGAAGACGAGGAGCCCGCGCGCCTCCCCCTCCGGCCGGAAGAGGTGGAGCCGTTCGCGCGGGTGGTCGCCATAAGCGATGTCCTCGGGCGGGTGCGCGTCGCGAAAGGCGCGGGCCTCCGTAGCCCAGCGGGCGGGAAATTCGGGACCGCCGGGGATATGGGCGGCGTTGGCATAGGCGTCGGACAGGTCCATGGGTCGTTCCCGGTCGGGTTCGGGCTGGACGGCGCGCGCCCGGCGTGATGCAACCGGGCCAACGATAGCGGAGGCTTCCATGCTCGACCACACCACCGATCTTTCGTCCATGCTGTCCCGCCCGGACCTCCTCTGCCAGAAGGCCTTCCTAGCTGGACAATGGGTGGACGCCGAATCCGCCAGGACCTTCGAGGTCCGGAACCCCGCCCGAGGCGACGTCATCGCCCGCATCCCCGACCTGTCGCGCGAGGAGATCGCCCGCGCCATCGACGCCGCCCATTCAAGCCAGAAGCCCTGGGCCGCCAAGACCGGCAAGGAGCGGGCCAAGATCCTCCACCGCTGGTACGAGCTGATGATGGAGCATCAGGAGGACCTCGCCATCCTCATGACCGCCGAGCAGGGCAAGCCCCTGACCGAAAGCCGGGGCGAGGTCGCCTATGGCGCAGCCTATGTCGAATGGTTCGCCGAGGAAGCCAAGCGCGTCTATGGCGAGACGATCCCCGGCCACCTGCCCGACAAGCGCATCACCGTCATCAAGCAGCCCATCGGCGTCGCGGCGGGGATCACGCCCTGGAACTTCCCGAACGCCATGATCGCGCGCAAGGTGGCCCCCGCCCTCGCCGCCGGGTGCTCCTTCGTGAGCCGCCCCGCGACTCTCACGCCGCTTTCCGCCCTCGCCATGGCCAAGCTCGCCGAGGAGGCGGGCGTGCCCGCAGGCGTGTTCAGCGTCGTCACCACCACCTCGTCGTCGGAGGCGGGCAAGGAGTTCTGCGAGAACCCCAAGGTGCGCAAGCTGACCTTCACCGGCAGCACGGAGGTGGGGCGCATCCTCCTCAAGCAGGCGGCGGACCAAGTGATGAAATGCTCCATGGAGCTTGGCGGCAACGCGCCATTCATCGTGTTCGACGACGCCGACCTCGACGCCGCCGTTCAGGGCGCGATCGTCAGCAAGTTCCGCAACAACGGCCAGACCTGCGTCTGCGCGAACCGCATCTATGTGCAGGCCGGGGTCTATGACGCCTTCGCGGCCAAGCTCGCCGAGGCGGTCGGACGCATGCGCGTGGGCGACGGGCTGGAGCAGGGCACCGACCTTGGCCCCCTCATCGAGCCCAAGGCCGTGGACAAGGTGCGCGAGCATATCGAGGACGCTGTCGCCAAAGGGGCCAAGGTCCTCACCGGCGGGCACGGCAACCCGCTCGGCGCGCAGTTCTTCGAGCCCACCATCGTCACCGGGGCCACCCGCGACATGAAGGTCGCCCACGAGGAAACCTTCGGCCCCTTCGCCCCCCTCTTCCGCTTCGAGGACGAGGCGGACGTGATCGCGCAGGCCAACGACACGATCTTCGGCCTCGCCTGCTACTTCTACGCCCGCGACCTGAGCCGCGTGATCCGCGTGCAGGAGGCACTGGAATACGGGATGGTCGGCGTGAACACCGGCATCATCTCCACCGAGGTCGCGCCCTTCGGCGGCGTCAAGCAGTCGGGCCTCGGGCGCGAGGGCTCGCGCCACGGGATCGAGGATTACCTGGAAATGAAGTACATCTGCACGCAGGTGTAATGGCCCACGGCGGCGGGCTCCCTTCGCCGGGAGTTCGTCGGCCCGCAGACAGCGTCATGATCCCCGCCCCAATCCGCTTGCCGGGACGGCCCTCGCCCCATAATTAGCGGTATGGCTGGGCCTTGCGTCCGGCGCCACCTCCGTGAGGCCCCCGCTGCCCCGTCCTGACCTGACTGCCTGCGTCCCGTGCTGACGGAAATCCTCATCGTAGTGGCGCTGATCGTCGTGAACGGGGCGCTGTCCCTTTCCGAACTCGCCATCGTCTCGGCGCGGCCTGCCCGCTTGCGGTCCCTCGCCGACAACGGGGACAAGGGGGCGCAGACGGCTCTCGACCTCGCGGCGGAGCCCGGGCGCTTTATCAGCACGGTCCAGATCGGCATCACCGTCGTGGGCGTCCTGTCGGGCGCGTTCTCGGGCGCGACGCTGGGCGTGCGGCTCGCGGGGTGGCTGGCCGCGCAGGGCGTCGATCCCGAATGGGCCAACACCCTTGGCGTGGGCGGCGTGGTCGTTCTCCTCGCCTATCTGTCGCTGGTCGCGGGTGAACTGGTGCCCAAGCAGATCGCGCTCCGCGACCCCGAGCGCGTGGCCCGGCGCGTGGCCCCCTCCATGGCCATGGTTAGCCGGGCGGCGGCCCCCGTGGTCTGGGTTCTCGACGCCTCGGGGCGCGCGGTGCTGCACCTCCTGGGTCAGGGCGGCGAGGAGCGGGGCGGCGTCACCGACGAGGAAGTCCGCGTGATCCTGTCGGAAGCCCACGAAGAAGGCGTCATCGAGCCCGCCGAGCGCGAGATGCTGTCGGGCGTCATGCGCCTCGCCGACCGGAGCGCGCGCGGCCTGATGACGCCCCGGGGCGACGTGGAGATGCTGAACGTCAACGCCACCGCCGAGGAAACGCTGGAAGCCATCCGCGAATCGGGACGCCCGCGCCTGCCCGTGCAGGACCCGGAGACCGACGAGGTGCTGGGCGTCCTCTACGTCGTGGACGCCTTTGCGGCGATGTCGCGGGGCGAGCCCCTGGACCTGCGCCGCCTCATGCGCGAGGTGCCCGTGGTCTTCGACAGCGCCGACGCCCTGTCGGTGATCGAGGTCCTGCGCGAGGCGCGCAATCACATGGGCCTTGTCTACGACGAATACGGCGGCTTCCAGGGGATCATCACCACCGGCGACATCCTGGAGGCCATCACCGGGTCCTTCCGCGAGGAAGCCGAGGAGGAGCCCGCGATCCACGAGCGCGAGGACGGGAGCCTCCTCGTCTCGGGCTGGATGGCGGCGGACGAGTTCACGGAACGGCTGGGCATCCCGCGCGACCTCGCGGGGGATTACGAGACGGTGGCGGGGCTCGTCCTGAACCAGCTCCACCGGCTGCCGCAGCTCGGCGACAAGGTCGAGGCGGGCGGCTGGCTCTTCGAGGTGCTGGACCTCGACGGGCGGCGCATCGACAAGCTCCTCGTGACGCGCGCGGAGACGTGATCCGGGGGAGGCCAAGGACGGCGCCCCGGCGCGCGTCCCACGGGGCAGGATGCGGATGACGGCAAGCGACGAGGATCTGGCGCGGGCGGCGGCCCAGGGGGATGGCGCGGCCTTCGCGTTGCTCCTCGACCGCCACTACGACCGGCTGTTCCGCCTGTGCTTCCGGCTGACCGGCGCGCGGGCCGAGGCCGAGGACCTCGTCCAGGACATCTGCGCGGCCCTGCCCGCCAAGCTGCGCGCCTTCCGCGGGGAGGCCCGGCTCACCACATGGCTCTGGCGCGTGGCGGTCAACGCCGCGCATGACCGGCGGCGCAGGCGCGCGACCTTTGCCAAGGCATCAGAAGGCTGGGGCGACTGGGAGATTGCGCGGCAGGAGGCCATCGCCGAGGGACGCGAGCGGACCGAGTGGCTCCTGGGCGCGCTCGCCAGGCTGCCCGAGGACCTGCGCGACACCCTGGCGCTGGTGCTGGACGAGGTGAGCCATGCCGAGGCCGGAGCCATCCTGGGCGTGTCCGAGGGAACGGTGAGCTGGCGCGTGTCCGAGGCCAAGAAACGGCTGCGCGCCCTGCGCGTGGCGGAGGAGGCGTGATGGCCGAGGACGACCTGTCCGACCTGACGGCAGCATGGGACGGTGCGACGCCGCCGCCCGACCCAGAGGTGCGGGCGTCCCATCTGCGGCTCGCGCAGGAGAACTTCGCCCGGCTCCATGCGGCACCGCCCGCGCCTGCCGCTCCCCCCAGGCGGTTTCGCGCGTGGTTCGAGATGCTGACGGGCCGGGGCGGGCTGACCGCCGCCACGGCGCTGGCGGCCTGCGGCTTCCTCGTGCTGACGCCGGACGGGCGGGAGATCTGGCGCGGCGCGCCCATCGGCATGGAACCGGGATTTACCGAGACCGCCTCAACCAAGCGGGCCCCAGCAGGAAGGCAGGCCGCTGAAGAGCCGGTGGCGTCCGAAGGAGCCCCCGCGAGCGACGACCTCACCTACGCTGAGGCCCAGGCCGCCCCGGAGGCCGCACGCTCAGCACCCGCGCCCGAGGCAGCGCAGGATGAGGCTGGGTCAGTCCTGGAAGGGGAAACCCTGTCCGAGCCTGGGATCGCCCGGGAACTGCCGATGCAGGACACCTCCGACTTTACGGCAACCATGGCAGTGCCCGAAGGCGAGTCGTCCCAGGCGGCAACCGACCAGCCAAGTGCCCGCTCTGCCCTGCCGAACCCCAGTCCGCCCGAGCCGGCCCTGACCGACGAAGCACCAGCAGCGCCGACGCCAGCGCCCGAGGCTGCCACCATGGCAGCACCTGCCGAAGATGTGGGCGACACCAGCGGGGACCGGACCGGAGGCGCGGTGGCGGCTGGCGCTCCGGAGGCACGCCTCGCCCTCCCCTCTTCCCAAGTCACGGCCCCCAACGGCCCCCGTGACGACGCCAGCCGATCGACTGATATTGCCCCCCCTAGAGACGAGTTCGCCGAGGAGGAAGCCGCACCTACCCCCGCGCCCTCCGACGTAACCGCTGCGCCGCCCTCAGCTGCGGTCGAGAGTGTGCAGGCTGCCCCCTCGGGCCCAGCCGCCATCACCGCACCATCGGACGCCGTACCGCAAGGCTCCTTCGAGGAGGTCCGCGAGGCGCTGCGGTCTGGGCAGCGTCCATCGCCGGACATGGTGCGGATTGGGGAGCTGGTCGCGGCGGTGCTGCCCGAATCGCCACCCCTCGGGCCAGCGGACGGGGGTGTCGTGCCGGGCCCGTCGGTCCAGCCCGCGCCCTGGGCCCCCGGCGCGTCGCTCGTCATCGTGACGGTCGGGCGCCCCGGACCCGGCGTGGAGGGACTCGCCACCGAGTTGGACTGGAACCCCGCCGTCGTCGAGGCGACCCCATTGGGCGCCACGCCAGAGGGCGGGCCGTTGGTCCATGAGGTAAGGCCCAAGTCCGGAGCCACGGGTCCTTGGGGTGTGCTGCGCCTATTCTGGACGGAGGATGGGGTGGCCCGCGCCTTGGAGGTGCCGATCCTGGGGACGGAACCCCCTGGCCCCGACGCGCCGCTTGCCGCCGCCGTCGCGGGCTGGGGCCTCCTCCTGCGGGGGGAACTGGACCCAGGGGCCTGGAGCTACGAGGACGCCGCCCGGCTGGCCGAGAACAACTTGAACGAAACGCCCCCCGCCGCGGAGATCCCAGACCTCATCCGCCTGTCCGCCCGGACTTCCCCGTAAGCACGGGGGTTCTGCGGGTCCCCCTTCACTTGATCCAGCCCAACCCATCCTCGGTCCGATCCCTGGGATTGTACTCCCCGCTCACCCAGCCCGCGTAGCCGTCCGCGTCCAGCCGGGCGAGGAAGCCCGGATCGTCGGGCTCGTGCCGCGATCCGTAGCCGCCGACCTGCACATGGGCGACATGGGGCCGGACGCGATCCCAGGTGCCCAGCACGTCGCCCGTGATCCGCTCCGCGTGATAGCTGTCGAACTGGAGGTGGAGGTTGGGCGCCCCGACCTCCTCCAGGATGTCGAGGGCGAGGCCGTAGTCGGCGAGGTAATAGCCCGGCATGTCGTGGCGGTTGATGGGCTCGATGGTGAGCGAAAGCTTGCGCGCGGCGGCGGCGGCCCATGCAAGGTTCGCGACAAAGGTGGCGCGGGCCTCCGGGGCGTCCGTGGCCCCCGCCATGACGTGAAGGTGCTTCGCGCCAAGCGTGGCGGCATAACGGGCGGCGCGGCGGAAGTCGGTGCGGAACCGGTCCTCCAGCCCCGGGACGGCGGCAAAGCCCCGCGGCCCGCCCGTGTAATTGGGCGGCGGGCAGTTCATCAGCACAAGGGGCAGCCCTGTGCGGTCGAGCCGGTCCAGCATCTCCGGCACGGGGTCGTCATAGGGAAAGAGCACCTCCACCCCCGCAAAGCCCGCGGCGCTCGCGGCGGCGAACCGGTCAAGGAAGGGCAACTCGGTAAATAGCAAGGTCAGGTTGGCGCAGAAGCGGGGCATCGGGGCTCTCGGGCGGGTTGGCCGATTGTAGCGCGGGATCGCAGGCCGGGGCCACGGCTTGCGGGCAGATCCAGAAGATCCTGTCCATGGAAGGGCGTAGGAACGAAGGCGTCAGGTGCCGACTATCTGAGTCCAATAGTCGGGGTCTGCATTCTGTGGGATGAGGCTCGGGCCGGCACTCCCTGGAGAAAACGCCGTCGGGCCATGGGAAAACCGGTCCGCTGGCCGGCGCCGCGCGGGGTGCGCACGGGCCAGAGGTCGGGAACCGACCACCCGGTGACGCGCGTCCCCCTCCCCTTGGCGACGGGGTGTGCTAGCTCCGGCGGGCCCTCGCCGTCCGGAGCCTTCCCATGACCGCCCATCCCGCCGAGCCCCTGAGCCCTCCCTCCTCGGCGCGCCTCGGGGGCAATCTCGCGGCGGTGGCCTCGACAGTGGTCTGGGCGGCGGGCTTCCCGGCGGCCGAAGGGCTGCTCGCGACCTGGGCGCCGATCCCGCTGGTGCCCGCGCGCCTTGCCATGGCGCTCCTGCTGCTGGTGCCCCTCCTCCTGCTCCTTGAGGGCGTGCCACGAGGCCTGCCCTGGGCTCGCGCGCTGTGGGTGGGCGGCGCGGGCCTTGGCGGCGCAGCGATCCTGCTGATCCTGGCGCAGTCCGTGACGGACCCGGTGACCGTGGCCGTGATCGCCTGCTCGAGCCCCCTCGTCGCCACGCTGGTCGAATGGGCGACAGACCGCACGCCCGTCACGCGATCCTTCCTCTGGGGCCTGCTCGCCAGCATCGTCGGCGGCGTGGTCGCCACCTGGGGCGGCGAGGCGGGGGGCGGCAACCTCGCGCTGGGCGCTCTCCTCGCGGTGGGGTCCTGCGTGGTCTATTCCTGGGGCACCAACGAATCCGTCCGCAGCCTGCCGGGCCAGAGCGCCCTCGCCCGGACCACGGCGACCGTGGGGGGCGGGTTTTTCGCGGCGCTGGGCGTGGCGCTGGCCTGGGCGGCAATAGGCGGCGCGGGCTGGCCCGAAGGGGGCCTGAGCCTGTCCAACCTCGGCCTCCTCGCGGTCTACGGCATCGGGGGGATGGCGCTGTCGCAGATGCTCTTCGTGGTGGCGGTGGGCCGGATCGGGGTGGCGCTCGCGTCCTTCCACCTCAACATCGCGCCGTTCTACGTCATGCTGATCCTCCTCGCGATGGGCGGGGACTGGAGCTGGATGCAGGCGCTGGGCGCGGCCATCGTGGTGCTGGGGGTGCTGCTGGCTCAGAGGTGAGGGACCCCGCCCCCTACTCCGGCAACTCCTCCGCCGGGATGATCGGAAAGAACGCTCCCCGCGACGTCACGCCGAACCACTCCCGCCCGTCGTGCTCGCGCACCTCCCCAAGCTCCACGAGTCGGTAGAACGTCTTGCGGTCGATCAGCGCCTCAAGGCTCGCGCGCACGAGGACGTAGGGCGCGGGCTCGCCCGTTTCCGGGTCGCGCTCCACGCGGACGGGGTGGTCCGGCCCCGCCTCGACCTCGTCCTCCACGTTGGTGCGGAACACGAGGGCGCCATCACGGACATCCACGTCCACGGCCACGAAGGGGGCGTCGTCCACGGTGATGCCCACCTTCTCCACCGGCGTCACGAGGACATAGCCCTCCGGGTCCTTGCGCAGGATCGTGGAGAAGAGCCGCACCATCGCAGGCCGCCCGATGGGCGTGCCGAGGTAGAACCACGTGCCGTCGCGGGCGATGCGCATGTCGATGTCGCCGCAATGGGGCGGGTTCCACAGATGCACGGGCGGCAACCCGCGCTTGGGCGCAGCCTGGGCCGCGGCCTGCGCCAGACCTTCGGCGGAAGGGCCCCTGGCGGGGGGACCTCCGGCAGTTTCACCGTTCTTTGTCTTCCCCATGCCCCACTGCCGCTCTATCCCTTTCGACAAGGATAGGACCCAAGGAGAGACTTGTCATGGCCGATGCGGATCTGGTCGGCCGGATCGAGGCTTTGGAGGAGCGCCTGGCCCAGGCGCGCCAAAGCATCGCCCGGCGTTTCATCGGCCAGGAGAGGGTCGTGGACCTGACGCTGTCCGCTCTCCTTTGCGGGGGTCACGCGCTTCTCGTGGGCCTGCCGGGCCTGGGCAAGACGCGCCTTGTCGATACGCTCGCGACCGTCATGGGGCTCCAGGGCGGGCGCATCCAGTTCACGCCGGACCTGATGCCCGCCGACATCTTGGGCTCCGAGGTGCTGGAGACCGCGCCCGACGGATCCCGCGCCTTCCGCTTCCTCCAGGGCCCGATCTTCTGCCAACTCCTGATGGCCGACGAGATCAACCGCGCCTCCCCCCGGACCCAGTCCGCCCTCCTCCAGGCCATGCAGGAGCGGGAGGTGACGGTCGCGGGGCGGCACATGCCGCTGGGCGTCCCCTTCCACGTGCTGGCTACCCAGAACCCCATCGAGCAGGAGGGCACCTATCCCCTGCCCGAGGCGCAGCTCGACCGCTTCCTCGTTCAGGTGGACGTCCCCTACCCCACCCGCGCGACGGAGCGGGACATCCTCCTCGCCACCACGGGCGCCACGGACGAGGCGGCGGTGGCGGTCCTGTCGCCGGGTGAGCTTCTGGAGGCGCAGACCCTTCTGCGGCGGATGCCGGTGGGCGAGGGGATCGTGGAGATGATCCTCGACCTCGTGCGGGCCTGCCGCCCGGGCGACACCGCCGCGCCGGCTTACGTCAACGACCAGGTCGCCTGGGGCCCTGGTCCCCGCGCCGCGCAGGCCCTGATGCTCGCCGTCCGGGCCGAGGCGCTGCTGACCGGCCGCCTCGCCCCCTCGCCCGAGGATGTGCGCCGGCTCGCGGGCCCCGTGCTCAAGCACCGTATGGCGCTGAGCTTTGCCGCCCGCGCCCAGGGAGCCTCGCTCGACAGCCTCATCGACCGCATCGCGACCGAGACCACGCGGGTCGAGGCCGCGGCGTGAGGGAGGCCCCCGCCGTCCTTCGCGCCGAGGCGGAAACGCTTTCGGCCCCGCTTCCGGCCATGCTGGCCGAGGCGCAGCACCTCGCCGCGACGGTGGTGCTGGGGGAGCACGGGCGCAGGCGGCCCGGACAGGGGGCGGACTTCTGGCAATACCGCGCGGCCATGCCCGGCGACGACGCGAGCCGCATCGACTGGCGGCGGTCGGGCCGGGCCGACGTGGCCTTCGTGCAGGACAAGGAATGGCAGACCGCCCAGACAGTGATGATCTGGGTGGACCGAGGCCGCTCCATGGACTTCGGCTCCTCCCCCAAATGGCCGACCAAGGCGCATCGCGCGCGGCTTCTCGCGCTCGCGTCGGCGATCCTGCTGGCGCGGGGCGGCGAACGGGTCGGCATGGGCGCTGGCCAAGAAACGGGCGGTCTGCCGCCACGACGCGGGCCCATGATGCTCGACCGGCTGGCCGCCGCGCTGTCGGACGACCATGCGGGCGACTACGGCGCCCCCGGCACGGCGGGGATGCCGCCCCGGTCGCGCGCACTCTTCGTGTCGGACTTCCTGGGCGACCCCGCGCCCGTCGAGCGCGCGGTGGCCGAGGCCGCGGATCGCGGGATCAAGGGCGCGCTCCTCCAGGTGCTCGACCCGCAGGAGGAAGCGTTCCCCTTCGAAGGGCGCACGATCTTCGAATCCATGGGCGGCGGCCTCCGGCATGAGACGCTGAAGGCTGGCGACCTGCGGGGCCGCTACCTTGCCCGCCTCGCGGAGAGGAAGGCGCGGCTTCAGGACCTCGCTCGGGCGACGGGCTGGATGTTTACGACGCACCATACCGACGCCGCGCCCGCGGTGGCGCTCCTGTGGCTGCACGCGGCGATGGGGCGGCAGGCCTGATGTGGACACTCGGCCCCCTGGGCTTCACCGCCCCCTGGCTTCTCGTGGCGCTGATCGCGCTACCGATCCTGTGGCTCATTCTGCGGGCCGTGCCGCCCGCGCCGATCCGGCGGCGCTTCCCCGGCGTGGCGCTGCTGCTGGGCCTGGAGGACCGCGAGGCGCAGTCCGACCGCACGCCCTGGTGGCTGATGCTCCTGCGAATCCTCGCGGTCGCGGCGGTGATCCTGGGCTTTGCCGGACCGATCCTAAATCCGCGTGAGGACGGGGTCGGCTCGGGCCCGCTTCTGATCGTCATGGACGGGACCTGGGCCGACGCCCGCGACTGGCCCGCCCGCCTCGACCGGGCCGAGGCGCTGCTGGGGGAGGCCGCGCGCGACGGCCGCACCGCCGCTGTCGTGGCTTTGACCGCCCCCGCCGAGACGCCCGAGTTCCGCGACGGCGAGGCCGCGATCCAGGGCCTGCCCAACCTCGTCCCCCAGCCCTGGCTTCCGCAGGCCGAATCCGACACCGCCTGGGCGGATGCCCTGCGCGCGGTGGAGGGCGGCTTCGACACGGTCTGGCTCTCCGACGGGCTCGACCGCGAGGGGCTTCAGGCGGTCCTGCAGGTGCTGGAGGACAAGGGCTCCGTCACCGCGATCCAGGCG
>CADCUU010000372.1 GCA_902805995.1 uncultured Rubellimicrobium sp. | reverse complement strand
GGACCCCGGCGAGGATGGAGCCCTGCACGGCTAGCACGCCCAGCGGCAGCGCGAGCAGGACGGCCCCGATGAACGAGGCTCCCATGAGCAGACAGGCCATGGATTTGTATCGCGGGCGGACGGCGCCGCGCTCCTCCCAGTCGCGGATCGCGGGGCCGAAATGGCGGTTGGTCTCCAGCCGGTGCCGCATCGCGGGCGATCCCTTGCCAAAAGCGAAGGCCGCAAGGATCACGAAGGGCGTCGTGGGCAGCACCGGCAGCAGAAGGCCGATCGCCCCGAGCGCCAGCGCGAGCCAGCCCAGCCCCGTCCAGAAGATCCGCCACGCCATCAGCGGCACTGGCGGTGAAGGGGGAAGGAGCAGGCGGGCGTCCGGGGCATGGCGGTCTCCTGTGGTGCGTGGCCATGTGGCGCGGGACTCGGCGTGGATCAACGGTCGATGTCGCGCATCCGGGGTGGGCGGCGGGAACGCCCGGGCGGGCCGGCTTGGGCGCGCGTGGCAGGTGCGGGACCTGTGGCGTTGTTCTGTAAAGGTGGTCTTCCAGATCGTAGCCCCAGCTTTCGCCGCCGTTGAGCGTGGCCGTTTAAGATCCCTGATCGCGAGAAAGGAGACCCGGTCAAAAAGCGGAGCTGGACTGCTTCTGTCGCCCGAGTATGGCCCGAGGCGCTGCCCATGGATCGGGCGGAACACGCTGCGATGTCGGAGAAATCCTGACGCAGACCTGGACTTTTCCGAGTGCTGTCGGGCGCCTGTGCTACCCTGCCAGGGCGGGCCTGCGAATGGGGGCTCCAGGGGGATGACATCTTCCTTGCCCATGCCTAGCTGCACCGAAACAAGGAGGAAGGACCCCATGCTCAAGAGCATCCTGCGAAGCATCGGAATCGGCGGCGCGCGTGTCGACACCGTGGTGGACCACCCTGAGGTGGAGGTCGGCGGCACCCTCGCGGGCGAGGTCCGCATCACCGGCGGCAGCGGCGAGACCGACCTGCGCGAGGTCGCCCTTGAGCTTGTGACGCGCTGCACGGTCGAAACCCGCGGCGACGAGAAGGTCTATGCCGAGATCGCGCTGGCCCAAGCGAGCCTGCCCGGCGGCCTGATCCGGGCGGGGGAGTCGCGCAACCTACCCTTTGAGCTCGACGTGCCCGAAGGGGCGCCGATCAGCCTGGGCTCCACCTCCACGGTGCTGCGGACCCGGCTCGACGTTCCGGGCGCCGTGGACCCGCGCGATGCCGACCCGGTGCTGATCCGCCCGAACCGCGCCATGGTGGCGGTGTTCCAGGGCATGGAACGGGCGGGCTTCCGCCTCGCCGAGACGGAGGTCGAGTACAACCGCGGCCGCCGCAATCCCTTCGTGCAGGAGTTCGACTTCAAGCCCCGCTCCCGCGCGGATTTCGGGATCGAGGAGGTGGAGATCTCCTTCGCCCCCATCCGGGGCGGGGTGGATGTCGCGGTCACGGTGGATAGCCGCGGCGGCTTCTTCAGCATGGGCGGGGAACGGGCCACGCGGTTCCGCGTGACCGAGGCCGAGATCCCCCGGCTCGACATCGCGGCCGAGCTGCGGGGCATCATCTCCGCCCTCCGCCGCTGAGGCTGCGACGGCTTTGGGCCCGTGGGTGCCCGAAGCCGTCCCCAAGCCGGGACAGCGTGACCCCGGCCCGGCTGCATTCTTTCGCTCATGTTAAAGATCGGACGAAACCCTCTGACGTGTCGGGTGTTGTCCCGGTCATACGCCACAGCGGCGGGAGTCAGCGGACACCGGCTCCAGCCATGCTGTCCGCGGATCAGATCAGGAGACACCATGCAACGCGCCATCACAGCCATCTACCCCAGTGCCGACGTCGCCGAACTCGTCCGGAGGGATCTGGAACAGCTCGGCATCGGCGGGCACGACATCACCATCCTGCCGGATCTGGGCGGCTCGACCGGCTTCTCGGGCGACGCGATGGACCGCCTGCGCGGCCTGGGCCTTCCCGACCAGGACGCCCGCACCTACCAGCAGGCTCTCCAGAACGGCGATTACGTCGTCTCCGTTGAGGTCGATGACGACGACAACCTGAGCCGCGTGCAGGAGATCATGCGCCGTCCCGAGGACGCCTATGACCTCGACGAGCTCGACAGCCGCTATGCGGATTCCGACTACGCCCCGACCCAACAGGCGGCCTATGCCGACACAGGCTCCATGTCGCAGGCGGGCGGTATCGGCGCCACCGGATTGGGCACGGGCCTTGGCCTGGGCGCTGCCGGCGCGGGCTTGTCCCAGGCGGGCGGCTACCGTGACGACGAGCTCAACGACGACGGCACCGTGAAGGTCGTCGAGGAGCGCCTGAACGTCGGCAAGCGCGACGTGGACATGGGCGCCGTGCGCATCCGCTCCTACGAGCGCGAAGTGCCGGTCGAGGCCGAGGTGGACCTGCGCTCCACGCGCGTCTACGTCGAGCGCCGCCCCGTGGACCGCGCCGTGAACCCGGGCGACATCGGGATGCGCGATCAGGTCCTTGAGGCGCGCGAGCACGCCGAGCAGGCCGTCGTGGGCAAGGAAGCCCGCGTGGTCGAGGAGATCGGGCTGCGTCAGGAGTCGGAGGTGCACAATGAGCGCATCCACGACACCGTGCGCAAGACCGAGGTCGAGATCGAGGACGAGCGCACCGGCAACCGTTCGGGCCTGACCGGTGGCACCGACCGCGACCGCAGCGGCTTCTGATCCGATCCCGGATTAATTCTGCAAAGGGCCCCGGTCGCGCAAGCGGCCGGGGCCTTGCGCATTTCTGGTGTGCCAGCGGCGGCGAGGGCCGCTTGTCCGACGACCTTTCAGGGCCGGTTTCGAATCAGAACCTGCCAGGATTCGGGCCTACCGTCTCTCCGACTTGGTCTTGATTCGTCCCACGCCGGGTTTCGACGCGTCGAAGGCC
>CADCUU010000371.1 GCA_902805995.1 uncultured Rubellimicrobium sp. | reverse complement strand
GTGCTGAACCAGTTCCGCATGGCCTGGCCCGAGGTCGACATCGACATCCGCCCCGGCTTGGCCTTCGACGCGCTCCCCGCCCTCCGGCGGGAGGAGGTGGACCTCGTCGTCTCCTCCGACCCGGAGGACCTGCCCGGCGTGACCTTCACCCCGCTCTTCGACTACGAGCCCGTCCTCACTGTGGCAGGCGACCACCCCCTGGCCCACAAGCCCGAGATCGAGGCCCAGGACTTCGCCGACCAGACCCTCATCACCTATCCCGTCGACCGCGCCCGCCTCGACGCCTTCACCGAACTTCTCACCCCCGAAGCGGTGGAGCCGAAGGCCATCCGGCGGGTCGAGCTCACCGCCATGATCCTCCTCCTCGTAGCCTCCGGTCGCGGCGTGGCGGTGCTGCCCGACTGGGTCGTCCGTTCCACCGCCCGCGCCGATCTGGGCCTCGTCACCCGCTCCCTCTCGCGCAACGGCGTCCCCCTCTCGAAACGCCTCTACGCCGCGACCCGGGACGACGACGCCACGCGCCCCTTCGTGGCCCACCTGATCCGCCTCGCCCGGCAGGAGGCCGTCAAGCTCCAGCGCGGCTGACTCCCCGCTGACCCGCCATCCCAAAACCCGTTGCGTCCTCTCCCGCCAACCCGCCCTTGTGACCCCCGCGTCACCCGGTCTATATGCCGCCCCTGACCCCAGGAGTGCACGATGGCGACCAGCGCGAACCTCAACGTCATGATCAAAGCCGCCCGCAAGGCCGGCCGCGGTCTCCTCAAGGACTTCGCGGAGGTCGAGCAGCTCCAGGTCTCCCGCAAGGGCCCCGGCGACTTCGTGTCCCGCGCCGACCGCACCGCCGAACAGACCATCCGCGACATGCTGACCGAGGCGCGCCCCACCTACGGCTTCCTGGGCGAGGAAGGCGGTGCCAAGGCCGGTGAGGACCCGACCCGCCGCTGGATCGTGGACCCGCTCGACGGGACGACCAACTACCTCCACGGCATGCCGCACTGGGCCGTCTCCATCGCGCTCGAACACAAGGGCCAGATCGTCGCAGGCGTCGTCCACGACCCCGTGAAGGACGAAACCTTCTACGCCGAACGGGGCGAGGGCGCCTGGCTCAACGAGAGCCGCCTGCGCGTCTCGGCCCGCTCGCGGCTGATCGACTGCATGTTCGGCACCGGCATCCCCTTCGGCGCCAAGAAGACGCTGCCCGCGTCCCTCCAGGACCTCGCTCGGCTCATGCCCGAATGCGCGGGCGTTCGCCGCTTCGGCTCGGCGGCCCTGGACCTCGCCTACGTGGCCGCCGGTCGCCTCGACGGCTACTGGGAACGGGAGCTTCACCCCTGGGACATCGCGGCGGGCATGCTTATCGTGACCGAGGCCGGCGGCTTCGTCGGCCCTATCCGCGAAGGCCACAAGCCCATGGAGCACGGCGACATCATCGCCGCCAACGCAACGATCTTCGAGCGCTTCGCCGAGGTCATCCAAGCCCGCCCCTGACCGGCCTCGTCACCTCCGGCGCTTGACCACCGGCACGCGCGACGGCGCAAGCGCCCCCCATTCCGCATCCGGGTGCGGCGGATGCCCATCCGTCCGCCGCCACCACCCGGCACCGCCGCGCCGCAGCCATGTGGGCACCATCATCACGAAGCCGATGGCGAAGCCCCCCGCATGGGCCCAGTAGGCCACGCCGCCCCCCGCCATGGAATCCGCCCCGATCCCGCTGAAGATCTGGAGCACGAACCACAGCGCCAGCATGATCCAGGCCGGGATCGGGATGATGCGGATGATGATCACGATGAAGATCAGCACATCGACCTTGGCCCTGGGGAACAGCAGCAGGTAGCCTCCCATCACCGCCGCGATCGCGCCCGAGGCTCCGATGGTCGGCACCTGCGACGCGGGCTCCGCCGCCCATTGGCACAGCCCCGCGCCGATCCCGCCCAAGAGGTAGAACACGAGGAAACCGACCCGCCCCAGCGCCTCCTCCAGATTGTCGCCGAAGATATAAAGGAACAGCATGTTCCCCAGGAGGTGCATGATCCCCCCGTGGAGGAAGGTCGAGGTGACGAGGGTCCAGAGATCCTGCCCCTGGCTGATCTCCACCGGGATCATCGCATAGGCGGCATAAAGGCCATAAAGCGCGGCGTCCCCCTGGACCGCCGTCATCTGCCAGACAAAGATCCCGACATTGATCGCGATCAGCAGGTAGGTGACGAACGGCGTGCCCTGCGAAGGGTTGTGGTCGCGGATCGGAAACATGCGGGGCTCCGCCAAGGGGTCACGCGGAGGGTAGCGCGGCCCCGCGACCAGCCAAGCGGTTGGCCATGCACCGGCCAGCGCGGCTCGCCTCCGAAAGCCGCATAGTGGCCCCAAGGACCGGGCTTTCCAGCCGTCATCCCCGCGCCCTTGCGGCAGGGACGGGGGAGGGGTAACACCCCCCGAAATCCCGCCCGACATTCCGAAGGCCCGAACTCTTGAAGGATGGCCGATGACCATCGACACCGACACCGCCCGCAAGGTGGCGCGCCTGGCCCGCATCCGCGTGGAGGAGGAGCGCCTCCCCGCGCTCGCCCGCGAATTCGATGCGATCCTGGGCTTCATCGAGCAGCTGAACGAAGTGGACGTGGAGGGCGTGGAGCCCATGACCTCCGTGACCCCCATGCGTCTAAAGCGGCGTGAGGACGTGGTGACGGACGGCGACCAGCAGGCCAAGGTCCTCCTCAACGCCCCCGACGCCCGCGAGGGCTTCTTCGCCGTCCCCAAGGTGGTGGAATGACCGATCTCACCAAGCTGACCCTGGCCCAGGCCCGCGACGGCCTGCGCGCAAAGGACTTCACCGCCCCCGAGCTGACCGAGGCGCACCTCGCCGCCATCGACGCCGCCGACGCGCTGGGCGCCTTCGTCCACAAGACGCCGGACCTCGCCCGCCGTCAGGCCGGCTTCGCCCAGACGCGCCTCGACCTGGGCATGTCGCCCGACCTTTGCGGCATCCCTCTCGGCATCAAGGACCTCTTCTGCACCGAAGGCGTGCCCTCCCAGGCCGCCTCGCGCATCCTTGACGGCTTCCGTCCGGCCTACGAGTCCACCGTCACGACCCAGCTCTTCGAGCAGGGCGCCGTGATGCTGGGCAAGCTCAACATGGACGAGTTCGCGATGGGCTCCTCCAACGAGACCTCGGCCTACGGCCCCGCCGTGAACCCCTGGCGGCGCGAGGGCGACACGGCCGCGCTCACCCCCGGCGGCTCCTCGGGCGGCTCGGCCTCGGCGGTGGCGGCGGACCTCTGCCTCGCCGCAACGGGCACCGACACCGGCGGCTCCATCCGCCAGCCCGCGGCCTTCACCGGCATCGTGGGCATCAAGCCGACCTATGGCCGCGTGTCGCGCTGGGGCATCATCGCCTTCGCCTCCTCGCTCGACCAGGCGGGCCCCATGACCAAGGACGTGCGCGACGCCGCGATCCTGCTGCGCGCCATGTCCGGCCACGACCCCAAGGACTCGACCTCCGCCGACCTCGCCGTCCCCGACTTTGAGGCGATGCTGACCGGCGACATCCGGGGCCGCGTCATCGGCATCCCCCGCGAATACCGCATGGAGGGCATGCCCGAGGAGATCGAGGCGCTCTGGACGCAAGGCAGGCGGATGCTGGAGGATGCGGGCGCGGTCATCCGCGACATCTCGCTCCCGCACACGAAATACGCGCTGCCCGCCTACTACGTCATCGCCCCGGCCGAGGCGTCGTCGAACCTCGCCCGCTACGACGGCGTCCGCTTCGGCCACCGTGCGAAGCTCGCGCAGGGCGACGGCATCACCGACCTTTACGAGAAGACCCGCGCCGAGGGCTTCGGCCCGGAGGTGCAGCGCCGCATCATGGTCGGCACCTATGTCCTCTCGGCCGGCTTCTACGACGCCTACTACAACCGGGCCCGCAAGGTCCGGGCGCTCATCAAGCGCGACTTCGACCAGGCCTTCGCCGACGGCATCGACGCGATCCTGACCCCCGCGACCCCGTCCTCCGCCTTCGGCATCGGAGAGATGGCGAACGCCGACCCCGTGCAGATGTACCTCAACGACGTCTTCACGGTCACGGTGAACCTCGCGGGGCTGCCCGGCGTCTCGGTGCCGGCGGGGCTCGATGCCAAGGGGCTGCCGCTCGGCCTCCAGCTCATCGGGCGCCCGTGGGAGGAAGGCGACCTCCTCAACGTCGCCTATTCACTGGAACGTGCGGCGGGTTTCGCCGCCAAACCCGGCAAGTGGTGGTAAGGGTTATCTCGATGATGGAGGGACATATGCGCGCGATCCTCGTGCTCGGGCCGTTGGGCCTTCTTCTGGCGGCCTGCGCCGCTCCGGTGCCGTCCGACCAGGGCGTGGGCTTCGGCGACTACAATTCCTATCAGGCCGGACGTGAGGCGCAGCTGACCGGCGCGCCCATGGGCGGCTTCTCCGCCTCCGCGATGCCCACGACCTCGCCCTACGGCATGGCCACCCCGCCCGGAGCGGCCGTCCCGCCCGGCGGCATCTCCAGCACCTCGCTCGCCGCGGCGGGCATCGGCGCCGCGCCGGTGGCGGCGGCCCCTTACGGCGCCCCGCTGCCCGGCATGACCGGCGCCCCTCTCCCCGGAATGACCGGCGCCCTTCCCGGTGTCGCGGGCGCTCCGCTCCCCGGCGTGTCCCAGCCGGGCGGCATGGTGGCCGTCGCCTCCAGCGGCGTGGCCGGCGACGTCAACATGATGCGGTCGAGCGGCTTGGAGGCTTCGCCCTCGAACGCCGCGCCCACCCTCGTCGGCACCATGCCGGTGGCCAACCCGTCGGTCCCCGCGACCGTTGGCAGCGGCATCTCCGACGAGCAGGACTTCGAGGCCGTGTCGTCGCGCGAAAGCATCGAATCGGACGCCGCCCGCCGCGCCGCCCAGGCCGCGCAATATCAGGTCGTCCAGCCCCAGGCGTTGCCCGATGCGCCGGTCAGCACCGGCCCGAACATCGTCGAATACGCCCTCGCCGCCCCCAACTCCAAGGGGCAGGAGTGGTATTCCCGCTTCGCCTTCGCGCGCGAGGGACGGCAACTCCGCAACTGCGCCGAGTACCAGAGCCCGGACGAGGCGCAGCGCGACTTCCTGGCTCGTGGCGGCCCGGAGCGTGACCCGCGCGGCCTTGACCCCGATGGGGACGGCTTCGCCTGCGCCTGGGACCCCGCGCCCTTCCGCGCCGCCGTGGGACGCGGCTGACCCGTTCCCCCAACTTCGGAGAGCGTCGGGGCGTCGCGCGCCCCGATCTCGTGGTGATCCACTACACCGCCATGGCCTCCACCCAGGAGGCCCTGGAGCGGCTCTGCGACCCAGCCTTCGAGGTCTCGGCCCACTACCTCGTCTCCGAGCAGGGGGAGGTCCTGGCTCTCGTGCCGGAGGAGTTGCGGGCCTGGCATGCGGGCGCGGGCTCCTGGGGCGGCCTCGCCGACCTCAACTCCCGCTCCATCGGCATCGAGCTTGCGAATCGGGGAACCCACCCCTTCTCGCATCCCCAGATGCTCGCGCTGGTGCGTCTCCTAGAGGGTATCCTGGCGCGTTGGTCGATCCCGCCCGAGCGGGTCATCGGCCATTCCGACATGGCCCCCGACCGCAAGTTCGACCCCGGCCCCCGATTCGACTGGCGCAGGCTCGCGCGGCAGGGACTTTCCGTCTGGCCGGAAGTGAACCGCAACCGGAGCGGCCGACGAGAGGCTGGACAAGCGACGACGGGCCAGCTTGAGCAGGACGACTCGCCCGCGGAGCCCTTCCTCTCCGCGCTCGCCACCTTCGGCTACGACACCTCGCTCAACCCCGATCTTCTCCTCCAGGCCTTTCGCGCCCGCTTCCGCCCCTGGGCCCGTGGACCGGTCGGACCGGAGGACGCCGGGGCCGCACTCGACCTCGCGCGCCGCTTTCCCGTTGACCGCGGCGCGCACGCAGCCTAAGGCCCGGATCGCGCGGATGGCTGGATGACCGCGGGGGCCGCAAGGCCCACGAGGAAAGTCCGGACTCCAGAGAGCACGGTGCCGGGTAACGCCCGGCCGGGGTAACCCGAGGGAAAGCGCCACAGAGAACAGACCGCCCGTCGGCCCCGCGGCATGCCAAGGGATCCAGCCATCGGGCAAGGGTGAAACGGTGGAGTAAGAGCCCACCGCGGGACGGGTAACCGGACCGGCACGGCAAGCCCCACCGGGAGCAATGCCAAATAGGGGTCCCGCGTCCGCAAGGGCAGGGAAGCTTCGGCCCGAGGGACCCGGGTTGGCAGCTAGAGGCGCGTCGGCAACGGCGGGCTGAGAGGAATGGTCATCCAGGGGCGCAAGCCCCGGACAGAACCCGGCTTACAGGCCATCCGCGCGCATCCTCCCATCACGTCCCCCGTCCTGCCTGTCGGGCCTTCGGATCGCAGGGGCGGGACGCCCATTGCGGGTTGACTACGCCACCCATGCCGCTAGAAGGCGGGCTTCATCCGAGATTCACGCGGGGCCGCTCCCGCGACGGGAGCACATACCATGGCCAAGCCGACCACCATCAAGATCCGCCTCAACTCTTCGGCGGGCACCGGGCACTTCTACGTCACCAAGAAGAACGCCCGCACCATGACCGAAAAGATGACCGCGCGGAAATACGACCCCGTCGTGCGCAAGCACGTCGAGTACAAGGAAGGCAAGATCAAGTGATCTGACCCTTCCAAGGGCTTCGACCTGACGGGGGCTGCGCGGGCAACGCGTGGCCCCTGTTGCATTCGGGGGACCTGCCCATGCAGCGCGTGATGATCGTCGGCCAGCCCGGCTCGGGCAAGAGCACGCTGGCCCGGGCCCTGGGCGCCCGCACCGGGCTGCCGGTCGTCCACATCGACCTGATCCATTGGCAGGCCGGCTGGGTCGAGCGGAGCCGCGAGGAGAAGACCCGCCTCTGCCGCGAGGTCGAGGCCCGCGAATCCTGGATCTTCGAGGGCGGCCATTCGGCGACTTGGGACGAACGCGCCGCGCGGGCCGACCTGCTCGTCTGGATCGACCGCCCGGTGGGCCTGCGTCTCCGCCGCGTCCTGGGCCGAACCTGGCGCAGCTACGGCCGCACCCGTCCCGACCTGCCGGACGGCTGCCCCGAGCAGCTCCGCACGCTGCCCGAGTTCATCGGCTTCATCTGGCGCACCCGCCACAGCGCCCGGGGCCGGACGGCGCGCCTCGCGGGGTCGGCTACCTGCGAGGTGGTGCACCTTCGGTCCGACCGCGAGGTCGCGGCGCTCCTGTTGCGGTTCGAAAGAGGCCGGCCGTGCTGACGATCCGTCCCGGGACGCCGGCCGATATCGGGGCGGTGGATGCGCTTCTGGCGCGCTCCTACGGTCCGCTGCTGCGGGCCGACTACCCGCCCTCCGTCCTGGTCCTCGTCCTGCCGCGCATGGCCCGCGCCCAGCCGCGGCTCCTCGCCTCGGGCCGCTACTTTTTGGCGGAGGAGGAGGGGGCGCTCCTGGGCGCGGGCGGCTGGTCGGCGGAGCCTCCGGGAGGAGGGGCGCCCATCCCCGCGCTGGCCCATGTCCGCCACGTGGCCACCGACGCGCGGACCGTGCGGCGTGGGGTCGGGCGGGCGCTGATGGGCCGTGTCATGGAGGAGGCGAGGGCGGCCGGGATGCAGCGGCTCTCCAGCCTGTCCACCCTCACGGCCGTGCCCTTCTACGAGGCTCTGGGCTTTCGAGCGCTGCGCCGCCTCGACCTGGCCTTCGTCCCCGGGGTGCCGTTCCCGGCGGTGGAGATGGAGCGTTCCCTCTGAATGCAGAAAGGGCCGGCAAAGCCGACCCTTTCCGTCATCGCGTCAGTGTCGCGAAGGCTTATTCGCGGTTGCCGAAAAGCTGCAGCAGGAACATGAACATGTTGATGAAGTCGAGGTAGAGCTGCAGCGCGCCCATGATGGCGGCCTTGCCCAGCCACTCCGCATCGCCATGTTGCGCATGCGCTACGTAGACCGACTTGATGTTCTGCGTGTCATAGGCGGTCAGGCCCGCAAAGATCAGCACGCCGATCGCCGAGATCGCGAACATGATCGCAGGCGACTGCAGGAAGATGTTGACGACCATCGCGACCAGCAGGCCGATCACGCCCATCATCAGGAAGGTGCCCATCCCTGACAGGTCGCGTTTCGTCGTGTAGCCATAAAGCGACAGGCCGGCGAAGGCGATGGCGGTGATCAGGAACACCTGCACGATGGATACGCCGGTGAACACGAGGAAGATCGAGCTCAGCGACAGGCCCATCACCGCAGCGAAGGCGTAGAAGGCGACCTGCGCCGCCGCCGCCGAGATGCGGTTCAGGCTGGCCGACAGCCCGAACACGAAGATCAGCGGCGCGAACATGATGACCCAGCGCAGGGGCGAGGTGTATATCGCCGCGCCAAAGGCGGTCAGGTAGGTATCCGCCCCGATCTGCGCCACCGCGCCGGTCGGATCCGACGTCACCGCAAGACCCGAGATGGCCCAGGCGGCCGCAGCCGTGATCACCATGCCCACGGACATCGTGCCGTAGACCTTGTTCATATGGGCGCGAAGCCCTTCGTCGATCCGCGCGGCCCGGGCGCCGGCCGTCGTCGCGCGGATCGTGGAATAGTCAGCCATGAGACCCCCCTCGGTTGCAGTCGTCCGGGGCCATTGTCGAACAGCCCCTACGCGGCAGCATATTGGGGGAGAGAGGGGCCTTTTCAAGACGCATCAAGGTCCGGAGTTCATTTAACAATTCCTAGGTAGCGCTAGCGCAGCCAATGAGCAGGCGCGTTCCAGCAGGACCGTTCGGCCTCATGTCGCGCCTCTGCCTGGGTAATTCCCACATCCCGCAGCAGGTGATCGTCCAAATCGAGCAGGCGGCGGCGCGAGGCCTTCATCAGCATGGCTCGCAGCAGGGACCGTAACGGCTCGGGCCGGGGCAGGGGGCGAGGTGAAAGGGTCACGTGAGTCAGGTTCATGGGACGGCTCCGTCAGGCAGCTTCAGTGGCGATGGTGATGTGGCGAGGTGCCAGCATTCCGATGCTTGATGATTTGCTCGGATCGTGAGATAAGTGAAATGAATGTTTGAAGCGCTTTCCATGAAGGATGTTCATATGCCCCGAAACCTCGACATGACGGCGCTGCGGTCCTTCGTCACCGTGGCCGAGGTAGGGGGAGTGACTCGCGCGGCGGGCTTGCTGAACCTCACGCAGTCGGCGGTTTCCATGCAGATGCGACGGCTGGAGGAGGCGCTGGGCCTGACGCTGCTCGACCGGTTCGGGCGCGGCGTGGGGCTGACCCCAGCGGGCGAGCAACTGCTGAGCTATGCGCGCCGGATGATCGCCCTCAACGACGAGGCCTGGGGCCAGCTCACCCGACGCGAGTTCGAGGGGGAGATCACGCTGGGCGTGCCCTACGACATCATTCATCCAGCCGTGCCCCGCGTGCTGCGGCGATTTGCGCGGGACTACCCGCGCATGAGGGTCAACCTGATCTCCTCCTTCACCCTGATCCTGAAGCAGAGCTACGACCGCGGCGATATCGACATCATCCTGACGACCGAGGACAGCCCTGTTCCCGGATCGCAAACGCTGGCGATCAGGCCCCTGATCTGGGTAGGGGCCCCTGATGGCATGGCTTGGCAGGAACGGCCGCTCAGCCTTGCCTTCACCTCTCAGTGCATCTGCCGCCCGGGTGTGCAACGGCGGCTCGACGAGGCTGGGATCCCGTGGCGGATGGCGGTGGAAAGCGACTCCACCCAGGCCGTGGAGGCGACCGTGAGCGCCGACCTGGGCATCCATGCCTTGATCGACGGCCATGCCCCGGCCCATCTGCCGCCCATCGTCCATGGCGGGCTGCTCCCCGACCTCTGGTCCGTGCACATCAACCTTTACGCGCGCGAAGCGTCCTGGAACCCGGCGCGCGACCATCTGGCCGACCTCATCCGGTCCGAGTTCGCCGTGGCCCCGCGCCAGCGGCAGGTCATGGATTCCACCGTTCCAGTTCCGGCCTGATCTGCTAGGGTAGGGAGGGGCCGCGAAAACCTGTCCAAAAGGTCAAGGTGACTAGTTCAACCTATCCGTGTTTAGATGAATCATAGCGACTGCTGAGCGCGAGCGGATCCTCTCTCCAAGGGGGGTACTTCTTTTGAAAGGCTCCATCATGTCGCAACCGAAAACGACAGAAGGGCGCAGAAGATGAAACATGCCGTGGATGTGCATGTGGGCAAGCGGATCCGGCACCGCCGCTGGACCCTGGGCACGACCCAGCAGCAGCTGGCGGACAAGGTGGGAATCAAGTTCCAGCAGATCCAGAAGTACGAGACCGGCGCGAACCGCGTCAGCGCGTCCCGCCTGTGGGACATCGCGGGCGCCCTAGGCGTGCCGGTGTCCTTCTTCTTCGAAGGGATGGACAGCCAGGTCCAGTCGGATCTCGCCGTCGGCCCCGACATGCCCGACGACATCCTGTCGGACCGCGAGGCGCTTGAGCTTCTCCGCTCCTACTACGCGATCCCCGAGGCGCAACGCCGCCGACTCTTCGACCTCGCCCGCGTCCTGAGCGACGCCGCCTGACTTGACCCCGCATCCGGGGCCGCGCTACCGCCCATCCAGCTGAGCGGAGCGGCCCCGATGCATGACGACCTGACCCCCGACACGAAGGACGCCCTGATCCGGGTGGCCCATGACCTCGCCGATGTGGCCCGGCCGGAAACGCTGCGCCACTTTCGGACGGGCCTCTCCTCCGAAAACAAGGCGGACGGCGGACGCTTCGACCCCGTGACGGAGGCCGACCGCGCGGCCGAGCGTGCCATGCGCGACGTGCTGGCGAGGATGCGCCCCCAGGACGCCATCCTGGGCGAGGAATACGGCCCCCAGCCGGGCACGAGCGGGCTGACCTGGGTGCTCGACCCCATCGACGGGACGCGGGGCTACATCTCGGGCACGCCGACCTGGGGGGTGCTGGTGTCGGTGGCCGATGCGGACGGGCCGCTCTTCGGCCTGATCGACCAGCCCTATATCGGCGAGCGTTTCAGCGGCGGCTTTGGCGAGGCGACCCTTGTCGGACCTCGGGGAACGTCTTCTCTGCGGACGCGTGCCACGCGCCCCCTGGCCGAGGCGACCCTGCTGACCACCTTTCCGGAGATCGGCACCCCGGAGGATCACGCCGCATTCCGCCGGGTGGCCGACCGGGTGCGGCTCGTCCGTTATGGGATGGACTGCTACGGCTATGCGCTGCTCGCGGCGGGGCAGGTGGACCTCGTAATCGAGGCCGGGCTCCAGCCTTATGACGTGCAGGCGCCGATCGCGGTCGTCACGGCGGCGGGCGGCATCGCCACCGACTGGGAGGGCCGTCCGGCGCATGGCGGGGGCCGTCTTCTGGCCGCCGCGAACCCTGCGATTCACGCCGCGGCCCTGGAGTTGCTGGCCGGCAACTGAGGATCTGCGCGGGTTCCTGCCGAATCACCCGGCTCCTGCCGCAATTCGGCGCCAATTTCTCCCCTTTTCGTCGGCACGGTTTGCACAGGGACAGTGTCCCGCTTACCCGCGTCCTTAAGAAAAAGGGGACAGTGCCATGCGTTTCCAAGCCATGCTTGGGGCAGCGACGATGCTTGCCGTCTGCCTTTCCACCCTCACGCCCGGGTCGGGGGCGGCCCAGTCCGGGGGCGAGTCCGTCGCGACGGTCTCCACGGGCTCCCTCACCTCCGGATCGACGGCCAGCGGTTTCGGCGACGCCCTCAACGAGATGCGGGCCCGGAACGGACTGGGCTCGCTGCGCGAGGACGCGCACCTCACGCAGGCCGCGCAGGCCTATGCCGAGGATATGGCCCGGCACGCCTACTTCTCCCATACCGGCCGCGACGGCTCTACCGTGACCACGCGTGCACGGGGTGCGGGATGCCGGGGCCGTGGCTATTTTGCCGAGAACATCGCCTGGGGGCAGAAGACGGCGCAGGCGGCCTTCTCCGGCTGGGCGGCCTCGGCGGGCCACCGGGACAACATGCTCGGCCGCAACTACGGCGTCTTTGGGCTGGGCCAGTCCAGCGGCATGTGGGTCCTCATCTTCGCGGACGGCTGCTAAGCGATCTCAGCCCGGCCGAGGGACAGGCCGGCCCGCGACCCAAGTGGCGCGGACGGCGCGGTCGTCGCCCATCATGATCGTCGGAAAGACCGCGTCCCACAGCCCCTCGGCCCGCGCCACCCGCTGCGCGATGGCGGGAGTGGAGGCGAGGTCCAGCACCACGAGGTCGGCCTCGGCCCCGGGCCC
>CADCUU010000370.1 GCA_902805995.1 uncultured Rubellimicrobium sp. | reverse complement strand
GGTCCCCGCCCGAGTGCCGACATAGCTCAGTTGGTTAGAGCACCAGATTGTGGATCTGGGGGTCCCCCGTTCGAGCCGGGGTGTCGGTACCACTCAGGGCCCAGGTTTATATGGGTCTGATCTCTCTGGTGACAGCCCGAAATACTCCGGTTTGGCATGTCGGGAACAGCGGTGCCCTGATCAGGATCAAAGCTGCGGCCTAGCTCAGGAATATGGAGGCAAGGAGCCGAGCCATCGGTTCTCGTGATCCGTGTCGATGACCGTTTTGTCGTGCTTCAAGGCGGCGCACGAGGAGGTGCAGCGCGCCACGCTGCCTTGCCTGGACTCTGCTTGCGTCCCTTCCCAGGCGTGCAGACAACAGGACCGGGAAGAAGAAAGAAGCCATGATCCGTTCGTCACACTGGGGCGTGGTCTTCGGAGCGATTCTCCTTGCCGCGCTCTGGGCCGCCGTCGTGGTCCGCGGCGCATGGCTGCTGGCGCACTCTTGTCGCGCCGCGCGGAGAGTCGGGGGACTTCGGCGAGACTGCCGCGGCGATGGTCGAGCACAATCTTGCGGGGAACGCTGTCCTTGTGCTGATCGAGGATGGGATGGCGGCGGTCACCCGTGTCGCTTCCGAAGGGGAGCCGGTGAACACCGGGAGCGTTTTCCAGCTCGCCTCGCTCAGCAAGTGGGTCGCGGCCTGGGAGGGATGGCACTTGCGGACGAGGGTCGGATCGACCTTGACGCGCCGGTCGAGCCCTGTCTCACGCGCTGGCACCTGCCCCAGGGGCGCACACGACCTGCGGGGCGTGACAGTGCGGCGGCTTCTCAGCCACACGACCGGGCTCACCGACCACTTGGGCTACATGGGATCCGAGGACACAGCCGAGGTCCAGAGTATCGAGGAGTCGCTCACATGGGCGGCCGACTCTCGGACGGGATCGTGCGGGTGGGGCAGCCGCCCGGGGCGGGTTGGCGCTACTCGGACGGGGGCTTCACGCTTCCTCAGCTCGTAGTGGAGGAGGTGACGGGACAGGGCTTCGCAGACTACATGCGCGACCACGTCCTGCGGCCGCTGGGGATGAGGAACTCAGACTTCGCCCTGGAGGATGTCGACGCGGGCTACTTGGCGCTGTCCTATGACGGAGAGGGTGCGGCCGCGCCGTTCCGCCACTACACCGCCTTAGTCGCCGCTTCGCTCTACAGCACGGCAGACGACATGGCGCGCTTCGTGGCGGCCCATCATTCCGGCCAGAATGGCGAGCCGGTGGGGCGAGAGGTCTTGAGACCCGAGACGGTGATCGCGATGCGGGTTATCGAGGCCCGGCGCTTCGGGCTGCCGATCTGGGGGCTCGGGACCATACTCTATGCACCGGACGGGCAGGGCAGCTTCGTGATCGGTCACGAAGGCGGCAATGCGCCAGCCGTTACCACGACGGCGCGCTTCAACCCGGCGACGGGCGACGGGATCGTGGTGCTCCAGACCGGGCGGCCAGAGCTTCCGGCGCGGATCGGGGCCGAGTGGGTGCGCTGGCAAACGGGGCGCAGCGACATCGTGGTGTTGATCCGCAGGACCGGGCGCTTCTCATCTCCTGCGGCGCGGCCCTGGGGGCCCTCCGGGCCGCGATGCGGCACTTCGGGTATGCCGGCGAGATTGGGCTCCTGCCCGCGGGCGACGACTCCGAGCTGCTCGCCCGTGTGGGACTCGGGGGTCCTCACTGGAGAAGCGCGGCGGAGGAGGCGCGTTTCTGGGCGATCACCGGCCGGCGCACCACGCGGCGGGCCTTTGCGGACGAGGCGCTCCCATTAGGCTTGGCCGCGGAGCTAGCAGGCTTCGGTTGTGCCGAGGGGGTCGAAGTCGCCGTCATGACGGACCCTGCCGCCAAGGCGCGCATGGCGGCGCTGGTGACCGAAGGGGACCGGGCGCAGTTCGCCGACCCGCGCTTCCGGCGCCAGCTGGGCGCCTGGGTCCATTCCCGCCGCACCACTTCGCGCGATGGCATTTCGGGAGTGACCTTCGGGATGTCGGACGTGCTCTCCCCCGTTGGCGGCTTGGTGATCCGGACCTTCGACATGGGCGACGGCATTGCCGCCAAGGATCAGGAGATCGCCAAGGGCTCGCCCGCTCTCCTCGTCGTGGCGACAGGACAGGATGAGGCGCTGGACTGGGTGCGCGCCGGGATCGCCCATATGGAGGCGCTGCTCGCCATCACCGCCGCAGGGCTTACGGCGGCCTACCTCAACCAGCAGGTCGAGTTGGATGCCCTTCGGCCAAGGCTTCGGGAGGCCGCCGGTGTGACGGACCAACCGCAACTCCTCCTCCGCATTGGTCGTGGGCCAGCGGTCCCCCCGGTAGTGCGTCGCTCCGTGGAGGAGGTCATCGGCGACTGAAAGTCGCGAAGTGCGGTGTTCAGGACGGAACTGGAGGAATTCGAACGTGAGATCCATCCGAACGGCGATCCTTTGCGGTGCCAGCCTGCTGGGCGGGACAGTCGTGCCTGCGCAGGAGGACCTGCTGGTCAGGGACGTGCGGGTCGTTGACGTAGCGGCGGGCAGGATGAGTCCAACGCAGGACCTCCTAATCCGTGACGGCGTCATCGAGGCTGTCGGCGAGGGGCTCGTGGCCGGCGGCGCGCTGGTCTTCGACGCCGCGGGCGCCTTTGCCAATCCCCGACTTTTGGACGCGCATGTCCGCGTCTTCTCGAGCCCGACCGAGGCCGACACCGCATTCGACATGTACCTTCTGAACGGCGTGACCGGCGTTCGCGACATAGACGGGCTTCTCCCCTTGGAGGAGCAACGCCGCATCGCGGCCGAGGTGGCGGACGGCGCGCTGCGCGACCCTCGCGTGGTACTGTCAGACGCCTGTGTGGATGCACCGCCCGGTTCATGGCCCGGCATGTATCTCGCCGCCACGCCCGAGGATGGGCGGGAATGGGTTCGGGAGACAGCGGC
>CADCUU010000369.1 GCA_902805995.1 uncultured Rubellimicrobium sp. | reverse complement strand
ATCTGCTTGATGAAACTCGCGACCTCGACCGCCTCGGGGGAGTTCAGGGCGGCGGTCTGGCCGTCCTGCGAGAGCACGTCCACGCCGCGCTGCCACATCAGCGACTGGAACAGCCGGATCATCATGCCTTCGGCCGACTGGGACTCCACGGCGATGAAGTTCTGGCCCGTGGCTTCCTCGAAGGCCTTGCCCATCTCGATGAACTCCTCGGGCGAGGAGGGAAGGCGCGGGGTGCCGTCCTCGTTCATCAGGCCCGCCTGCTCCATGAGGTCCACGTTGATGTGGAACAGGAGCGCATGGAGGTCGAAGGGCAGGGCGTAGACCTCGCCGTCCTCGCCGGAGGCGTTCTGGAGCGCGGCGGGGACGAAGTCGGCGGTGTCGATGCCGGCCTGCTCGAACGCCGCGCCGAGGGGCTGGACGAGGTCGCGAGAGGTGAAGTTGGGCAGGATGGACGAGTGCATCACGGCCACGTCGGGGATGTTCCCCGTCTCGTAGGTGGCGGTGAGGAGGTCGTAGTAGGCGCCCCATTCGGCGGTCTGGGTGGTGACGGTGTGGCCGTCCGGGTTCTCGGCGTTGAACTGGTTCGTGAGGGCGGTGATGATCCCGCATTCGCCGTTCGCGTCGGCGGCGTTGTTGACGCTGCCGTATTCGTTCTGGCAGTCGCCGAAGAAGCGCATGAGGGTGATCTCGGCCGCCGAGGCGGCTCCGGCGGCCCCTGTCAGCGCCGTGGTGAGGGCGAGGCCCGCGAGGGCGCGTGTGTGGTGCATCTTATCCTCCGAGTTGATGCTTTTCGTTGATGCCGCCCTTGGATGGGCGGTCGTCTCACTTCCCGGCGCTCATGGCGACGCCCGCCACGATGTAGCGCTGGAAGATCAGGAACAGGATCACGATGGGGAGCGAGGCGAAGACCGCCGAGGCCATGACCGAGCCCAGCCCCTCCGAGAAGGCGAAGTTGCCCTGGATGGAGGCGAGGCCCACCGTGACGGTGTACATGTCCGATCGCGTGGCCGAGACGAGCGGCCACAGGAAGTCGTTCCAGGCGTGGATGAACGTGAAGAGCCCAAGCGTGGTCAGCGCCGGGACCGAGAGCGGCAGCATGATCTTCCAGAAGATGGTGAAGCGCGAGGCGTGGTCGAGCTCGGCCGCCTCCTCGATCTCGCGCGGGACGGCGCGGAAGAACTGCATCATCAGGAAGACGCCGATGGGGACGGCGACGCGCGGCGTGACCAGCGCGAAGTGGGTGTTGTGGACGCCCCAGTCGGCGAACATCTGGTGGAGCGGGATGAAGACCGCCTGCTCGGGGATCATCAGGCCCGCGATCATGATGAGGAAGAGCGTCTTCTTGAATGGGAAGTCGAGCCGGGCGAAGGCGTAGCCCGCGAGCGACGAGACCATGAGGACGAAGATCGTCATCACCACCGCGACGATCACGCTGTTAAGGAGCCAGAGCGGCACTGTCGAGCGCTGGAAGAGGTTCGCGTAGTTCTCCAGGGTGAAGGGGTAGGGGAAGAAGCCCCAGGTCGACCGCATGAGCTCGGCGTTGGGCTTGAGCGACATGGTCACGACCCAGACCACCGGAAGGATCCAGAGGGCGGCCACGAGGATCGTGAGGGCGAGGAGCAGGCGGTCGCCCCAGAGGCGCGCGCCCGAGCGGGTGGCGGTTGCGGCGCTCATGCGTCGTCCCCCCGGCGGCCGAGCCAGAGCTGGAGCATCGAGAAGACCAGCATCATGGCGAACAGGGCGAGGGCGATGGCGGCGGCGTAGCCCACGAGCCAGTCGCGGAAGGCCGTGTCGTAGATGTAGAGGACCAGGGTGCGCGTCATGCCGGAGGGACCCCCGTTGGTCATGAGCTGGGCCTGCCCGAAGACTTGGAACTGGCCGACGATCTGAAGGACCAGGACCAGCATCAGCGTGTGCCGGATCGAGGGCAGGGTGATGCGCCAGAAGGTCATCCAGCGCGAGGCGTGATCGAGTTCGGCGGCCTCGTAAAGCTCGCGCGGGATGGCGCCAAGGGCGGCGAGGAAGAGGGCCATGGGCAGGCCCACGCCCCACCAGAGGGTCGCGATGGCGATGGATGGCATGGCCCAGGTCGGGCTGCCCAGGAAGTTGATGGGCTCGGCGCCGACAGCCTCGAAGATGGGAGCGATGAGGCCCCGGTCCACGGCGAAGACCATGGCCCAGATGAGGGTGACCACGGTCACGGAGAAGACCGAGGACAGGAAGAAGATCGACCGGCAGATCGCGCGGATGCGGCCGCCGCCGCTGACCGCGAGTGCGAGGAGAAGGGACAGCACGGTCATGGAGGGCACGGTCAGCGCAACGAAGTAGAGCGTGTTCCTGGTCGCGCGCCAGAAGATCGGGTCGTTCCACAGGTCCTGATAGTTGAGGAAGCCGATGAAATACCGGATCTCGTCGTCCATCAGGTCCCAGTCGTGGAGGCTGATCCAGACGCCCCGGAAGAGCGGATAGACGAGGAACAGGAGGTAGATGACGAGAAAGGGCGCCAGGAACAGGAGCGCGGTGAAGGCCTCGCGCCGCTTGGCGGGGCTTCGGGGCCTGCGGGTGCGGGCCCGGGTCGCAGGGGCGGCGCGGACGTCGGGCGCGGCGGTCATCGGGGCGTCCCTTCGGGAAGGGTGATCGCGAAGCCCTGTGCGTCGAAGACGTGGCGGATGCCCGGGCCTGGGCCGAAGCGAACCTCCGTGCCGACTTCGGGGGGGCGGCGGTCGCGAAGCTCGGCCACGAGCGTCGTCCCATCCTGCAAGGTGGCGTAGACGAGCTGGACCGCGCCGAGCTGCTCCACGACCTCCACGCGGCCAGGGAGCGGGCCGTCGGGCGAGGCCTGGATCATCTCGGGCCTGAGGCCCAGCGTCACGGCGTCGCCGGGATTGGCGGAGCCGGGGCGCACCAGGGCGGGCAGGCGCGTGCCGCCCGCGAGTACGATCAGCGC
>CADCUU010000368.1 GCA_902805995.1 uncultured Rubellimicrobium sp. | reverse complement strand
TCCAGATCCGCCGCGATGGCCAGGACCGCCTCGCCCACGACCCGCTGCACCTCGGGGGGCAGGTGGTTCTCCGGGAAAGGCCAGCCGGGCAGCAGGCGATCGATGCAGGTCGCGACGGCGATGACCTCGGGCGGATGCCGCTCCGGTTCGGCCGCGAAGCTGTCGCGCAGGCGCCGCAGGAGCCTCTGGTCCAGCGCGCGCCCCGGCCGGTTGGCCCGCAGCACCCAGACGATCATGTCGGCGCCGCGCATCTCCTCCAGAATGGCGTCCATCTCCGCCGCTCCGCCGTCGAGGCCGCGGCTGTCGATGAAGAAGCACGGCGTGCCCTCGATCTCGCCCTCATGGGTCGTGAGGCCCGGCGTGGTCGGGGCCGCGTCCGTCTCGGCGTGCTCGGCCCCGAGGAGCGCGTTCACCAGCGTCGACTTGCCTGCGCTGGTCTGACCCACGAAAAGGACACGGAGTGGCGCGTCGGGCTGCGCGAGCCTTTCGCGGTCAGCCTCCGTCGCGGCGAGACCCAGTTCCAGAAGCTCCGCGTCCGAGAACCGGAGGCGGCCGGAGTAAAGCTCCACTGCCGCATAGGCCACCTCCTCCAGCAGCACCGCCTGCGCCACGCCCATCATTTGCCCGCTGAGCCAGTTCGAGTTGCCCCCCGACACCATCCGCTCCAGTTCGCGCACCACGCCGACGGGCGGGTTCATGGCGATGCGGCCCACCCTCTGGCCCGTGGTGACGAGGAAGTAGGCCCAGTTCAGATAGGCGCGGTTGCTCCAGAGCCAGTGGACCGTGCCCACCGAGACGGTGTCGGCGAAGGGCACATGCTCGCGCATCCGCGTCCGGTAGCGGGACACTGTGCGTTCGACGAGGAGGAGGAGTTCTGGCGCGGTGAAGCCCAGGACGGGCCGGCCGCCCAGGCCCGCTGCGACCTCGCTGATGACCTCGATGACGAGGTCCTGCATCTTGTCCCAGGGCTGGGGCGCGGCGGTCCGCGCCTCGATCCGGGTGCGGACGCCTTGGAAGACGGCGATCTCGTGCGGAAGCCAGTCGGGGTTCGGGCTGACGGAGAGGGCCGTTGGGACCGCGCCATCGACCTCGGGCAGAGGCTCCGGGCGGCGCGCGATCCAGCGGGCCAGGGCCACGGCCCCGGCGAGGGCGACGCAGAGCCCGAAGAAGTGGAGGAGCAGCCCGTGCTCGCCCAGCCAGAAGAAGCCCAGGAAGCTCAGCGCCAGCGTGGGCAGGATCGCCGCGACGATGACCGCCAGCCGGTCCCAGCGGAGGAGCGCGCGGCGCACGGTCTGGCGCCAGGTCATGACCGGCCCTGCTTTAGCGCGTCGGCGTAGAGGGCGCGCAGCTTGTCAGTCGACACTTCCTCGTCCCGGCTGACGGAATGGAAGAAGTACGCGGCGGCGCGGCCCAGCGCGAAGGTCGCCGCGAAGCTGAGGGCTCCCGAGGCGGCGGCCCCGGCGGTCTGGCCCACGACGGGCACGAGCTTGACCAGTTGGCGCAGCCCGAAGCTCGCGCCGAAGCTGAGCGCCACGCCGGTGCCGAGCGCCGCCCCGAACTCCAGCATTCGCGTCCGCGTCCATTCGACGCCGTAGCGCGTGGCGAGGCGCGCGAGCATCGCGGCCTGGATGGCGGGAACGGCGGCGGCGCCCACCACGGGGGCCACGTCCACCGCGCCCGCGCTGCCCGCATACCAGAGCACCTCGGCCCGGTGCTCGGCCCAGGCGGCGGGCTCGCCCTCCATATGCGCCTCCTGCGCCAGCAGCAGCGCCACCTCGGGCATCGTCTCCCGCAGGAGGGGCAGGAGCGGGGCCGCCGCGTCGTTTCCTGCGCCGGAGGGGGGCAGGCTCAGCTCGACCCAGGGGAGCGGGCGGCGGGTCGCGCGTTCCAGGCGGGCCTGGGTGGCGGACCGGGCGCGGCGGCGCTCCTCCTCCTCGGGGATGAGGTCCGCGCCGGTATGGACCACGATGACGCGGATATCCGGGTCGCGCGCGCAGACCTTGGCGAGAACGTCGGCGACCTCGCCCTGAACGGGGTCGTCGAGGCGCGCCACGAGGAGGACGAGGTGGGAGGCCGCCTCGGCGGTCGCGAGGTCCTCGGCGGGCTCGTAGCCCGCCTCGCCCAGGCCGCGCGTGTCGAGGAAGCGCATCACCGGCTGGCCCGAGGGATGGTCGAAGCGCATCGCCGTGCGGGTGCAGGGGGCGAAGCCGTTGCCGACCTCGGCCTCCGTCAGGCCGGTGAGGGCGCGGATCAGGGAGGACTTGCCCGCGCCGGTCTTGCCGAGGAGCCAGACCACGGGCAGCGGAGGGGTCACGGCGGGGCCGGGCTCAGTCGGCGCGGGGTCCGCCCCGCCTGTCGGCAGCCAAGGCCAGAGCCAATCCAGAGACAGCGCCATCACGAACCCCTCACACGGGGCCATGTTCCACGGTCCGCGCGGCCAAGGCAACGCCGCGCGGCGGGTCGGCGGGACCTGTGGCTATCCGGCCCTGGGGGCTAGAGCCGCCGCCGGGCGAGGACCGCGCCGTCGCCCTGCGCCTCGATGCGCAGGATGGCTCGGCGGGCGCCCTCGTAGGCCACGGCCATGTGGTGGGCGTTGGCGTGGATCAGGGTGTCGTCGTCCACGGCCATCGCGACATGGCCCTTCCAGAAGACGAGGTCGCCGCGCCGCAGGAGCTCGCCTTCGGGCAGGTCGGCGCCCAGGGCGCGCTGGAGGTCGCTGTCGCCGGGGCAGGCGATCCCGCAGGCGAGGAGCGAGGCCTGCACCAGCCCCGAGCAGTCGATCCCCAGAACGGAGTTGCCGCCCCAGAGGTAGGGCACTCCGAAATGAAGCTGCGCCACGGCGGCGGGATCGGTGAAGGGCTTGTCGAGCGGGCGGAGGTGGGGCTTGGGGATGTAGCCCTCTGGGGTTTCCCAGAGGCGGCGGCGCTCGGCCTCCACGGTGACCAGCG
>CADCUU010000367.1 GCA_902805995.1 uncultured Rubellimicrobium sp. | reverse complement strand
GTGACGCGGATGGGTTTCGCGCCGGGGGCGTCGATGAGGGTCACGGGCTGTGCGATGCTGTCCATGCCTTCGCCGATGACGCCCAGGGCCTCGAAGAACTGGGACACGGACATCATGATCCAGCCCGACATATTCGACAGGCGCAGCACCAGCGCCGAGGCCGCGGCCACCACGCCCACGGAGGCCGAGCCCGTCGTCCAGAGCCAGATGGCCCAGCCGGTGACGCCCACGATCAGGAGGCCGTTCAGCAGCGTCAGGACCATGTCCATGATCGTGAAGAGCCGCATCTCGCGCTGGAAGCTGTCGCGGGTGCGGGTCATGGCGTCGCGGGCGCCTTCGAGCTCCCGGTCGTCCTGGGCGAACATCTTGACGGAATGGACGTTGGTGTAGGCGTCCACGATCCGGCCGGTCAGCGCGCTGCGCGCCTCGGAGGCGGCCTTGGAGGCGGGGCCCATGCGTGGGACCGTCCAGGCTACCAGCAGGCCGTAGGGCACGAGCCAGATGGCGAGCGGGATGAGGAGCCGCGCATCGGCGGTCCAGAGGAGGACGCCCGCGCCGATGATGTAGGAGATCGCGTAGGCGATGGCGTCGAACATCTGGTAGACGGCGTCGCCCGCCGAGGAGGGCGCCTGCATCACGCGGTTGGAGATGCGCCCGGCGAAGTCGTTCTCGAACCAGCCCACCGACTGACGCAGGACGTGGCCGTGCGACCGCCAGCGGATCAGCGTGCCGAAGTTCGGCAGGATCGCGTTGTTCAGAAGGAGCGCCTGGAGGCCGAAGACCAGCGGGCGCACGAGCAGCACGAAGGCCGCCACGAGCAGGAGTTCCGCGCCGTGGTCGCGCAGGACGGTGCCGGGGTCGGCGGAGGTAAGCGTGTCGATGAGGCTGCCGGAGTAGTGGATGAGCCAGAGCTCGATGGCGGCGACGGCGGCGGCCGAGATGCCGGTGGCCCAGAACACGCGCCGGAACGGGCCCATATGGCTGCGCAGCCACGGCCAGAGCCGACGCGGCGGATCGTTCACCGCGACGTGCGGTGCGAAGGGATCGACGAGGTTTTCGAAGAAGCGGAACATGGGCCAACAGGAAAGGTCGCCGCCGGGCGGGGCGGTGACGAGGGGTGCTGATCTGGGTCGTCCGGCGGATATAGGCCGCGCTGACGCGCAGGGAAACGGCGGGGCGCGCTTTTCGGCGCGGCGTTCAGGGGAGGCGGAGAAGCGCCTCGGGGGAGAGCGTGAAGCCCGAGTCGATCCAGGCGCGCTCCAAGGCCTTGAGGCGCTGGCCCAGGGCGGGGCCTTCGAGGGGGGCGAGGTGCTCGGCCCTCAGGGGGAAGCGTTGGGTTGCGCCGTGGCGGGCGGCTTCGGCGGCGGCGGGGTCGATCAGCGCGTTCGACAGGGCGGCGCGCAGGGCGAGGATGTCGAGGGCCTCTGGTTCGCCGTGGCGGTAGCCGAGTTCCCCGGGCGAGTCGAGCGAGCCCATGCCGTCGAGGAGCCGCTCCAGCCGCCGGGCCTGCGCCTTGGAGAGGCGGAGCAGGTCGGGGGCCTCCTCTCCGCCCAGGGCGGCGAGACGGCGCAGGGAGTCGGGGGGAAGGGCGGCTTCGCCCTCGATATGGATGAGCGGTCCGAGGAGCCCGTCGCCCGCGCCCGGAAGGACCCGGGCGAGCGCCCCGGTGGCGCGCATGGCGGCGACGGCGGGGGCAGGGTTGGGGGTGGAGAGAAGGCGGAGCACCTCGTGGCCCACGCGTTCGCGGGACAGCGTTTCGAGGCCGTCGAGGTTGCGGGCGATGGCGTCGAGGGCGTCGGGGTCGAGCCCTTCGTCGGGGTCGCCAGCCTGGGCGTGGAAGCGGAAGTAGCGCAGGGCGCGGAGGTAGTCCTCGCGGATGCGGGTCGAGGCGTGGCCCACGAAGCGGATGCGGCGGGCGTCGAGATCGGGGAGGCCGCCGGTCGGGTCGAGCAGGGTGCCGTCGGGAGCGAGATAGAGCGCGTTGACGGTGAAGTCGCGGCGCTGGGCGTCCTCCTCCGGTGAGGTGCCGAAGGCCACGGTGGCGTGGCGGCCGTCCGTTTCCAGGTCGCGGCGGAGGGTCGTGACCTCGATGGGGGTGGGGGCGAGGACGGTGACGGTGCCGTGGTCGAGGCCGGTGGGGATGGTGCGGAGGCCCGCGGCCTGGGCGAGGTCGATGACGCGGGAGGGCACGGCGTCGGTGGTCACGTCGATGTCGCCGATGGGGTGGCCCAGGAGCGCGTCGCGGACGGCGCCGCCGACGATCCAGGCGCGGTGGCCCCCCTCCGTCAGGAGGGTCAGGACGCGGGCGGCGGCGGGGTCGTCGAGAAGGACGCGAAGGCGGGAATCAGGCACGGGCGGCTTCCAGTCGGGAGGCCAGTTCCCGAAGGACACGGCCGGTGGCGCCCCAGATGTAGTAAGGGCCGTAGGGCACCGCCCAGTAGCGGCGGTGGCGTCCCTGCCAACGACGACCCTCCACCCGGTAGTTCCCCAGATCCGCGAGATGGGCGAGGGGGACGGCGAAGACCTCGGCCACCTCGCCCGCCTCTGGGGAGGGGGTGAAGGGGGTGCGCACCAGCGCGAGGACGGCGGTGATGGAGAAGCCGGTGACGGTTTCGTGGGGGCCGAAGGTGCCCAGGACCTGCGCGGCGGGGAGGCCCACTTCCTCGCGCGCCTCACGCAGGGCGGCGGTGGGGGCGTCCTCGCCGGCGTCGAGCTTGCCGCCGGGGAGGGCGATCTGGCCGGGGTGATGGCGCAGATGCGCGGAGCGCTTGGTCAGGATGACCATGGGCTCGGGCCCGGACAGGTCCACGGCCAGGAGGACGGCCGCAGGCCTCAGGTCCCGCCCCGTGGGACGGGGCAGGCCGGGATCAAGGTCGAAGTCCGAGGACGGGTTCCGTGGGACCCGCAATGCCGCGCTCAGCAGGGCCTCGGCGTCAGAGGGACGCACCCGCCCCCC
>CADCUU010000366.1 GCA_902805995.1 uncultured Rubellimicrobium sp. | reverse complement strand
CCCGGTCTATGACCTCGCCTTCGACGCCTTAGCGCCCGCGCGGGTGCACAGGAACCCCAAGGCCCGGCAGGAATGGGCGGTGGACCAGGTCAAGAAGGGCGCGATCGCGTCCCGGCGTATGGGCCTCGACCGGCATGTGGGCTTTTCCGGGTCGCTGGCGTTCCCCTTCCTCTACCCGTGGCCGCAGCGGCCCGACGGGCTGATCGAGGAAGCCTTCGCCGAGCTCGGGCGTCGCTGGACGCCGATCCTTGATATCTATGCCGAGAACGGCGTCTCCTATGGCTACGAGATCCATCCGGGCGAGGACGTCTTCGACGGCGCGACCTTCGAGATGTTCCTCGACGCCGTGGGTGGGCATGTCGCGGCCACGATCAACTACGATCCGAGCCACTTCCTGCTGCAGCAGCTCGACTACCTCGCCTTCATCGACATCTACCACGAGCGGATCAGCTCGTTCCACGTCAAGGACGCCGAGTTCAACCCGGACGGGCGGCAGGGGGTCTATTCGGGCTACCAGCCCTGGATCAACCGCGCGGGCCGGTTCCGGTCCCTGGGCGACGGGCAGGTGGACTTCGCGGGCATCTTCTCCAAGCTCACGCAGTACGGCTACGACGGCTGGGCGGTGCTGGAATGGGAATGCGCGATCAAGTCGCCCGAGCAGGGGGCGGCCGAGGGCGCGCCCTTCATCGCGTCGAACCTGATCGAGCGGTCCGAGAAGGCCTTCGACGACTTCGCGGGCGGGGAGCGGGATCAGGCCGCCATCCGGTCCATGCTGGGGCTGTGAGGCCCCTACCCTGCCGCCCGGCCCGCGCCCAGCGTGAGGCGCGACCGGCCGGGCGGCGGGGGCACGCGGGCGCGCTGGGCCGATGTCGCGGCCCGGCGCCGCAGGAGCTCGAGGCGCAGGCTTTCCTCGCCCCTGCGCATCGCCCAGTCGTGGTTGGCGGCAAAGACCGGGCGCAGCAGCCAGCCCAGCGCGCGAAGGAGAGGCTTGTGCGTTTCCACGTCCCACTCGTAGCCGATCACGGCCCAGGGGCCGTCCTGCGCGAAGGTCCAGGTGCCGCGACCGGAGAAATCGCCCATGGGCTCCAGGACCAGCCGGCGGGGCGGCTCGATGGCCGTTACGCGGAACTGCCATCGCAGGGTGTAGGGCAGCCAGCCCTTGGTGTGGAGCGCGACCTCCTTTCCGAGGCCCGTTTCGTCGCCGGGCGCGGTTTCCTGCGCGTCGAGATAGACGGCGGGCCACCAGTCGGGCAGGCGCTCGGGCTCCGACAGGATCGCGGCCACCTCCTCCAGGGAGGCGCGGACGCGCCAGGTGGTGACGAGGTGGTATCGGCTCATGCGGGGGCTCCGGGGGCTCCTGCCTTCATCTGTGCGGCGGGCTGTTTCCGGCAAGCGCCGCCCCTGGCGGGGCCCCGGCCCGCCGCTTATCGTTTTCGTGAACCGCAACGGGAGGATTTCACATGGCGCAACGTCGCCTGAGGCTGGGCATGGTGGGCGGGGGCCGCGGGGCCTTCATCGGCGCGGTGCACCGCATCGCGAGCCGCATCGACGACCGCTGGGAACTGGTGGCGGGGGCCCTGTCCTCGGACGCCGAGCGGGCGCGCCTGTCGGGCGAGGATCTGGGCATCGCGCCGGACCGGGCCTATTCCGACTTCCGCGAGATGGCGCGGGCCGAGGCCGCGCGCGAGGACGGCATCGACGCCGTCAGCATCGTGACCCCGAACCACATGCATGCCGAGCCCGCGATCGCCTTCCTTGAGGCCGGGATCAACGTGATCTGCGACAAGCCCCTGGCCGCGACGCCGGAGCAGGCCCAGCGCATCGCCGAGGCCGTCGCGGCGGCCAGGGCGCGCTTCATCCTGACCCACAACTACACGGGCTATCCGCTGATGCGGCAGGCGCGCGAGATGATCGCGCGGGGCGATCTGGGCGAGATCCGGCTCGTGCAGGCCGAGTACGCGCAGGACTGGCTCACCGAGAGCGTGGAGGCCACCGGCAACAAGCAGGCCACGTGGCGGACCGATCCGACGCAGGCCGGAGCCGGGGCGCTGGGGGATATCGGAACGCACGCCTATAACCTGCTGTCCTTCGTCACGGGGCTGCGGCCCGAGGCGCTTCTGGCCGACCTCCAGAGCTTTGGGGCCGGGCGGCAGGTGGACGACAACGCCCATGTGATTCTGCGCTTCCAGAATGGGGCGCGGGGGATGCTCTGGGCGAGCCAGGTCGCGCCGGGAAACGAGAACGGGCTGCGGCTGCGGATCTACGGCACCAAGGCCGGGATCGAATGGCACCAGGAGAACCCGAACGTCATGACCTTCGCCCCCCTGGGCGAGGCCAAGCGCATCCTGACGCGCGGCGGCGCGGGCCTGGGCGGCGGGTCGAACCAGTTCACCCGCGTGCCCCCCGGCCACCCGGAGGGCTACCTTGAGGGCTTCGCCACGATCTACAGCGACGCGGCGGACCTGATCGCCGGGACCGGGGACGGCGCGCTGCTGCCCGGAATTGAGGCGGGCCTTGATGGCATGTGGTTCATCGGGGCCTGCCAGGAGAGCTCGCAGCGGGGCAACGTCTGGGTGGCCCGCTGAGAAGCAAGGGCCGGGGGGCACGCGTCCCCCCGGTCCGTCAGCTTCCGTCGCCGGGCTGGTCGGGCACGCCAGGGACCGGGGCGGGCGTGTCGCGGCCGGGGATGGACTGGCGGCGTTCACGCTTGGTGCCCCAGCTGCGGATCGCCTCCAGCGCCTCCTCGGCGGTTTCCACGAAGCGGAAGAGGTCGAGGTCGGCACGGGCGATGGTGCCGGCCTCGGCCAGCGCTTCCCAGTTGACGACCTTTTCCCAGAAGTCCCGCCCGAAGAGGAGGAAGGGCAGCTTCTGCATCCGGCCCGTCTGGATCAGGGTCAGCGCCTCGAACAGCTCGTCGAGCGTCCCGAAGCCGCCGGGGAAGATGCAGATCGCCTCGGCGCGCATCAGGAAG
>CADCUU010000365.1 GCA_902805995.1 uncultured Rubellimicrobium sp. | reverse complement strand
GGGGCGTCTCGCCGGCCATGAGACCGAGCGGGCTTCCCTCGGGCAGGATCTCCCCCGCGTTGCCCCAGACCTGCGCGAGGCCCGCCAGCACGATGAGGGTGCCGGGCGCGGGCTCCAGGATCGCGACGGTCCCGTAGTCGAGGAGCGGCCCGCGAAAGCGAAGGGTCGCGGTGATGGGGACCGTGACGATGGCGCGCGGCTCGGTCGCGATGACGAGGCCGGGACGGGTGACGCCCGCCGCATCGGCCTCCCCCGGACGGCGCAGGATCGTGCCATCCACCGGCAGCGCCAAGCTCCCCGCCCGGTCGGCGGCGTCGGTAGTGGGCGAGGACAGCTCCTCGTCCACGGTCTCCCCAAGACCCGCCGCAAAGTCCTGAAGGCTCGCGGTGGAGGCCATGAGGAGCGCGGTCGCCACCGGGTCCTCCGTATAGGCCCGGGGCAGGTCCGTCCGTGCGGCGGCGGCTGCGGCAAGGTCCGCCCGCGCCTCCTGCACGGAGGCCAGCCCCTCGCGCAGCGTCTGCCCCGCGCGCGCCTCCAGCGCCTCGACCTCGCGCAGCCGATCCAGCCGCTCCCGCAAGGCCTGCGCCTCGGCCTGGAGAGCGGGCGTCGCGTCGGACAGGATCATGCCCGCGCGGGCCGTAGCCATCGGTCCCGAGGGATGGAGAAGGAGCGCCGTTCCCCGCGACTCGCCCATGGACTGGAGCGTGCCCAGAAGCCGCCCCAGGCTCTCGTGGTCCCCCGCCATCTCCGCCTCGATCACGCGCCGCTCCTCGGCCACGCGGCGCAGCGTGTCCCGGAGGAGCGCGAGCCCCCCCTCATAGGCGCGCACGGTATCGGTCAGCGCCGCAAGCCGGTTCTCCGCCCCCTCGGCCCTTTGCAGAAGCCGCGCCGCGTCCTCGATCCGCCGCGCGGCCTGCGCCGCGGCCTCGGCGGTGCTCTCCTGCGCGGCAACCGGCCCCGCGAGCAGGAACAGGGCGACCAGCAGCGCTCTCATCGCTGGATAAGGCTGTGCCCGGTCATCTCGGGCGGCAGGTCCAGGCCCATGAGGTCCAGCACCGTAGGGGCGAGGTCCGCGAGCCGCCCCTCGCGCAGGTGCGCGCCCTCGGGCCCGCCTACAAGGATGACCGGCACCGGGTTCGTCGTATGGGCCGTGTGGGGCCCGCCCGTCGCGGGGTCCACCATTAGCTCGCAGTTGCCGTGGTCGGCCGACACTATCATGGCCCCGCCCACGCGCCCCAACGCTTCCACCACGCGGGCAAGGCCCCGGTCCACCGACTCGCAGGCCTTGATCGCCGCGGCGAGATCCCCGGTATGGCCCACCATGTCGGGGTTCGCGTAATTCGTGACGATCAGGTCGTAGCCTTCTTCGATGGCGCGCACGAAATGCTCCGTGACCTCCTCGGACGACATCTCAGGCTTGAGGTCGTAGGTCGCGACCTTGGGCGAGGGGGCCATGCGCCGGTCCTCGCCGGGATAGGGGGGCTCCTTGCCGCCGTTCAGGAAAAAGGTGACGTGCGGATACTTCTCCGTCTCCGCCAGCCGGAACTGCCGCAAGCCCTTGGAGGCCACCCATTCGCCCAGCGTGTTGCGGATGTCCTGCTTGGGAAAGGCGGCGTCATACCAGTCGTCGTGGCGGGTCGAGTAGTTGACCATGCCCAGCCGGGCCGCCAGTTCCGGCGCCTCGCCCCGGTCGAAGCCCTCGAAACCGGGGTTGCCGATCGCCTCCAGGATCTCCCGCGCGCGGTCGGCGCGGAAGTTGAGGCAGAACAGCCCGTCCTCCGTCTTCAGCCCCGCATGACCGTCGAGGACCGAGGCCGCGATGAACTCGTCCGTCTCGCCCCGCTCATGCGCTAGCCGGACGGCGGTGGCAGCATCCGTCACCGGCAGGCCCTGGCCACGCGCGATGGCATCATAGGCCGTCTTCACCCGCTCCCAGCGGTTGTCGCGGTCCATAACGTAGTAGCGCCCGATCACAGTGGCGACACGAGCCCCCTCCGGCAGGCCCGCCTCCAGCTCCTCGATGAACTGGGGCGCCGAAGTCGGGGCCACGTCGCGCCCGTCCGTGATCGCATGGACCGCGACCGGCACGCCCGCCCCCGCGATGACCCGCGCCGCCGCGAGGAGATGCGAAAGCATCGCATGCACCCCACCATCCGACACGACGCCGAGAAGATGCGCGGTCCCGCCCGTCTCCTTCAGCCGGGCGATGAAGCCCTGGATCGCCCCGTTCCGGTCGAAGGACCCATCCTCGATGGCCAAGTCGATCTGCCCGAGGTCCATGGCCACCACGCGGCCCGCGCCGATATTGGTGTGCCCCACCTCGGAATTGCCCATCTGCCCGCTGGGCAGCCCCGCATCCGGCCCATGGGTCACAAGCTGGGCATGGGGGCATTCCGCCCAAAGCCGGTTGAACGTCGGCACCTGCGCGAGCTTCGGCGCATTGGCGAAGGGATCGTCGCGAAGCCCCCAGCCGTCGAGGATGCAGAGGACGACGGGCTTGGTCATGGCGCTCTCCTTCAGGCTGGCGCGGCCCTTCTAGCCGAGCGTGGCGCGGGAGGGAACCGGGGCAGGGGCCTACCGCCCGGCACCGTCGGAGAGGACGGGGCCAAGCCCAGAACCCCCCGCGTCAGGCCGCCAGAAGCTGCTTCGGCTCGCCCGGCGGGCCGTCCAGCGCACGCAGCAGCCCCTCGGCCACAAGGCCCACGACCACATGCGCCACGACCGACCGGGCGTGGTCCTGCCAAGGATAATCCTGCGGCGGCGCGGCGAGGCCCAGAAGGGGGCTCATCCCCTCGTCCTCCACCATCATGGCGGCCAGCCCGAACAGCGTGCCCCCACCCATCGCGACCGCCGGAGCCCGATGCCGCATCAGGGCATAGGCCACCATCGGCACGGTCGCAAAGGAGTAGTGCAGCGCGATCCCCAGGGGATGCGGCTGCGGCGGGTTCAGCTCCCGTCCCAGTGCGCCTGCGATCCGATTCGCCGCCACA
>CADCUU010000364.1:2490-3002 GCA_902805995.1 uncultured Rubellimicrobium sp. | reverse complement strand
CTCGACGCCCCCAAGCAGGCCCCCGCGCCCGCCGCCCCGCAAGCCCCACGTGCGCCGACCCCGGCTGGCGACGTGGGCCGCGAGGAGCGGGTCAAGATGACCCGTCTCCGCCAGACCATCGCCCGCCGCCTCAAGGAGGCGCAGAACACCGCGGCGATGCTCACCACCTACAACGAGGCCGACATGAGCGCGATCATGTCCCTCCGGAACGAGTACAAGGACGCCTTCGAGAAGAAGCACAAGACCAAGCTCGGCTTCATGTCCTTCTTCGTGAAGGCCTGCGTGCACGCCCTCCAAGAGGTGCCCGAGGTCAACGCCGAGATCGACGGAGACGAGGTCGTCTACAAGCGCTACGTCCACATGGGCGTCGCGGTCGGCACCCCCACCGGCCTCGTGGTCCCCGTGGTCCGCAACGCCGAAACCAAGGGCTTCGCCGCCATCGAGAAGGAGATCGCCGAGCTCGGCCTCCGCGCCCGCGACGGCAAGCTCTCCATGGCGGACATGCAGGGCGG
>CADCUU010000364.1:0-2381 GCA_902805995.1 uncultured Rubellimicrobium sp. | reverse complement strand
CTCCTCAACCCGCCCCAGTCGGGCATCCTCGGCATGCACAAGATCCAGGACCGTCCCGTGGTCGTCGGCGGCCAGATCGTCATCCGCCCGATGATGTATCTCGCCCTCAGCTACGATCACCGCATCGTGGACGGCAAGGGCGCGGTCACCTTCCTCGTCCGCGTCAAGGAAGCGCTGGAGGACCCGCGCCGGCTCCTCATGGACCTCTGATGGTGCAAGCGGTCACGCATCCTACATGGGATTGAGCCCCGCAGGATGCGTGACGCCGCGCGGGATGACCGCAGCGCTTGGCCCAAAGGACCGCGAGAGATGCAACTCCTCTGCCAGATCGACACCAACGACTTCCCCGGCTGGAAGCGCGACTTCGACTCCGAGGCGTCCGAGCGGATGGAGGCAGGCCTCACCCTCCTCCAGATGTGGCGCGACGCCGACTCGCGCTCCCGCGTCGTCCTTCTGCTGGAGGTCAACGACCGCGCCCGCGCGCAACTCTGGCTCCGCAAGGAGCAGGGCTTCGGCGGCCCGATGACCGCCACCTTCCTCGACTTCGCATGACCATGCGGCCCGCGCACCCCTCCCCCAAGGCCGACGCAAGGATGCCCCGATGACCGCCGAACTCACCGCCCTCGTCGTGGCCGCCTTCATCCAGTTCGCGCATATCGGCGTGTCGGGCTACTACATGAACCAGACGCCCGGCGGGCAGGCCTGGAACGCCTCCCCCCGCGACACGCCGCGCGACCCCGGCCTCAAGGGCGGGCGGGCCCAGCGCGCCGCCGAGAACCACGTCACCGCCCTCCTCCTCTTCGCCGTCGCGGTCCTGACCCTTGCCGTCTCGGACCAGTTCAACGGCTGGACCGCCTTCCTCGCCTGGCTGCATGTCGCAGCCCGGCTCGTCTACATCCCCGCCTATCTCCAGGGCTGGTCGCCGGGCCGGTCGATCATCTGGATGGTGGGCTCCACGGCGACGGCGCTCCTGCTCCTCGCCGCCCTTTTCTGACTTCGGAGACTGCAATGGCCACCTACGACCTCATCGTGATCGGCGCCGGCCCCGGCGGCTATGTCTGCGCGATCCGCGCGGCCCAGCTCGGGCTCCGGGTCGCGGTGGCCGAAGGCCGCGCCACGCTGGGCGGCACCTGCCTCAACGTGGGCTGCATCCCGTCCAAGGCACTTCTCCACGCCACGCACGAACTCCACGAGGCGAACCACAACTTCGCCAAGATGGGCCTCATGGTGGACCCGCCCCGCGTCGACTGGGCCCGCATGATCGCCTACAAGGACGAGGTCATAGCCAGCAACACCGGCGGGATCGAGTTCCTGTTCAAGAAGAACAAGATCGACTGGCTCAAGGGCTACGCCACGGTCCCCGCCGCGGGCCAGGTGACGGTGAACGGCGACACGCATCAGGCCAAGGCCATCGTCGTCGCCACCGGCTCCCAGTCCTCCACCCTCCCCGGCGTCACCATCGACGAGCAGGTGGTCGTCACCTCCACCGGCGCGCTCTCGCTCAAGGGCATCCCGCAGACCATGGTCGTGATCGGCGCCGGCGTCATCGGGCTGGAGATGGGCTCCGTCTACGCCCGCCTCGGGACAAAGGTGACGGTGGTCGAATACCTCGAGGCCATCACCCCCGGCATGGACGCCGAAGTGTCCAAGGCCTTCCAGCGGCTTCTCCAGAAGCAGGGCCTCACCTTCGCGCTGGGCACCGCCGTCCAGGGCGTGGAACGCACCGCCACCGGCGCGACCGTCACCCACAAGTCCCGCAAGACCGAGGAACTCGCGACCCTCGACGCCGACGTGGTCCTCGTCGCCACGGGCCGCAAGCCCTTCATGGACGGCCTCGGCCTCGACGCCCTGGGCGTCCAGATGACCCAACGCGGCCAGATCGCGACCGACGCCAACTTCGCCACCAACGTCCCCGGCGTCTACGCCATCGGCGACGTCCGCGAAGGCCCCATGCTCGCCCACAAGGCCGAGGACGAGGGCACCGCCATGGCCGAGATCCTGGCAGGCCAGCACGGCCACGTGAACTACGGCGTGATCCCCTCCGTCATCTACACCACGCCCGAAGTCGCCGCAGTGGGCCTGACCGAAGAGCAGCTCAAGACTGAGGGCCGCGCCTACAAGGTCGGCAAGTTCCCCTTCATGGGCAACGCCCGCGCCAAGGCCGTCTTCCAGGGCGAGGGCTTCGTCAAGATCCTCGCGGACAAGACCACCGACCGCATCCTCGGCGCCCACATCATCGGCCCCATGGCCGGTGACCTTGTCCACGAGGTCGCCGTCGCCATGGAGTTCGGCGCCTCCGCCGAGGACCTCGCCCGCACCTGCCACGCCCACCCGACCTACTCGGAAGCCGTCCGCGAAGCCGCCCTCGCCTGCGGCGACGG
>CADCUU010000363.1 GCA_902805995.1 uncultured Rubellimicrobium sp. | reverse complement strand
CTTGGGGCTCTCCCCCAGAAGGTAGTCTTTGGAGAGGGGAGGGCGCTGATAGGGGGGGTGCGGCTCGGCGCCGACCAGGGTGATCTGTCCCTCGAACCCGTCCGCCCGGAGGCGCGCCACAAGGGCAAGCCCCGCCTGGCCCGCCCCGATCACCACCACATGGGTCATGTCCGCCCCTCCCGCTTGACGGCGGGCACCGTATCGTCTCGGATCGCGCGCGCAACGGCAAAAGGATGGACGGCATGGCGATCAAGGTGGGCGAGCGGCTGCCCGAGGGCACGCTCCTGCGGATGGGCGCGGACGGCGTGGAGCAGGTTCCGACGGGGTCCGTCTTCACGGGGCGCCGCGTGGTGGTCTTCGGCCTTCCGGGAGCGTTCACGGGCACTTGCTCCACGGCGCATGTCCCGTCCTACATGCGCGTCATGGCCTCGCTCACCGCGCGTGGCATCGACGAGGTGATCTGCATCGCCGCGAACGACCCTTGGGTGATGAAAGCCTGGGGCGAGCAGACCGGCGCGGCCTCGGCCGGGATCACCATGCTCGCAGATCCCACGGGCGACTGGATCGAGGCTCTGGGCACCTCCTTCGACGCGCCGCAGGTGGGCTTCGTCCGGCGCTCCCGCCGCTTCTCGGCCCTCGTGCAGGATGGCGTGGTGGAGCTTTGGCACGAGGAGGCCGGCCCCGGCGTCTGCGAGGCCACCGCCGGAGAAGCGATGCTGGCGGCCATCGGATAAGGCTGCGAGGCTCCGGGGGCCTGCGGGTCCCCGGTGCTTCACTTATGCAGGCTCTTGCACAGGCACTCGATCTCCTGCGTCTGGTCCTTCTGCACCTCGGCCGTTCCCGCATACTTGTCGAGAATCACCGCCATGTCGGTGTCGAGCTTCGTGAGCCCCCCGGCGTCATGGGTGGTCAGGCGCAGGTCCACGACGTTGTAGACGTTGCGCCAGTCCGGGTGATGGTTCCGCTTCTCCGCGAGCAACGCCACGCGGGACATAAAGGCCCAAGCCTCCGAGAAACTCCTGAACTTCCAGATCTTGCGGAGGGAGTCGGTCTCGAGCTCGGCTCCCCAGCCGGCCGCGCCCAAGGCGGGAAGGATCGCCTGCCGCTCCTCCTCGGTCAGCCGGTCAGCCATTGGCGGCCTGCCGTTCCGCGAGGAGGCGGTCGTCGATCTCGCTCGCCCGGATGGCCGCAGGGCGGTCGCGCAGGCGGTCGCGGTAGGCCAACAGCGCGGGCTCCTCGGGCAGGGTGCCGAACCGTAGCGCCCAGCTGATCTGGGATCCCACAAAGACGTCCACCACGGTGAAGCGTTCGTCGCAGAAGTAGGTCCTGTCCGACAGGTGCCCCACTAGGGCCGCGACCACGTCCTCGAAGCAGCCGTAGCCCACGCGCCCGCGCTTCTCGGGCTCGACCTCCCACCCCATCGACCGGTTGACGATGGAGTATTCGAGGGACCCCGCCCCGAAGAACATCCACCGGTAGAAGCCGGCGCGGTCCTCGGGCATGAGCCCTGCCTGTGGGAACATCTCGGCCAGGTAGCTCAGGATGGCCGCGTTCTCGGTCACGACCGTGCCGTCGTGGACCAGGGCCGGCACTTTGCCCATGGGGTTGATGGCCCGGTATTCGGGGCCCTTCATCTGTGGCCCGTAGTCGAGGATGCGCGCCTCGTAGGGCTCGCCCACCTCCTCCAGCATCCAGCGCGCGATCCGGCCGCGCGACATCGGGTTGGTGTAAAGTGTCAGCGCCATGACTCAGTCCTGCTCCTCTCGCGCCTCGCGCCGGAAGGGTCCGAGCGAGGTCAGCACCTCGACTTCTTCTCCCACGGCCGCGCGCTCCTGGTCCAGATAATCCGCGATGGCATCCCGGAACCGCTCGTCCGCGACCCAGTGGAGGGAGTGGCAAAGGACGGGGCGGTAGCCGCGGGCGATCTTGTGCTCCCCCTGCGCGCCAGCCTCCACTCGGGTCAGGCCATGGGCCAGCGCCCAGTCGATAGCCTGATAGTAGCACAGCTCGAAATGCATCATGGGGATGTGCTCGGTCGCGCCCCAGTAGCGGCCATAGAGCGTGTCCCGCCCGATCAGGTTCAGCGCGCCCGCCACGGGCCGCCCGCCGCGTTCCGCGAGGATCATGAGGACGTCGTCATGAAGCTCGCGCGCCGCAATGTCGAAGAAGGCGCGCGTGAGGTAGGGCATCCCCCATTTCCGCGCGCCTGTGTCCTGATAGAAGCGCCACATGGCGTCCCAGTGGCGCGGCTCCAGCGCGTCCCCGGTCAGGGCGACGATCTCGCCCCCGAAGCCCTGCGCCTCCTCCCGCTCCCTCCGGATCGTCTTGCGCTTGCGGGACGACAGCGCCGCCAGGAACCCCTCGAAGTCGCCATAGCCCTCGTCCTCCCAGTGATACTGCTGGGAGAAGCGGCGCAGGAGGCCCATGGCCTCTCCGGCCTCGGCCTCCTCCTCGCTGCAGAAGGTGACGTGGACCGAGGACAGGCGCTTGTCCGACGCGACCTGCACCATGGCCTGCACCAGAGCCGCCTGTCCCAGCGCCTCGTGCCCCGGACGGCACAGGAACCGCCGCCCCGTGACCGGCGTGAATGGCACCGCGCCCTGGAGCTTGGGATAGTAGCGTCCGCCCGCCCCCTCCCAGGCGTTGGCCCAGGCGAAGTCGAAGATGTACTCCCCTTGGCTGTGGCTCTTGGCATAAACCGGCGCCACGGCCACGACCTCGCCCTCGGCGCGCACCGACAGATGCCGAGGCTGCCAGCCGGTCCCGCGCCCGACGCTGCGGCTGTCCTCCAGCGCGCGCAGGAAGCGGTGCGTGGTGAAGGGGTCGCGGGGGCGTCCGCCGTCCGCGACCTCCGGGCAGGCGCAGGCGTCCCAGGTCGCGGGATCGATCTCCGCGATTGCGTCGTGGATCGTGACCTCGACGGCGGTCACGCGAGGTAGCCCTCAAAGGTGACGTTCTCCGCCACGGCCCGCGCCGCGCGCTCGGCCTCCGGTGATCGGATGGTCC
>CADCUU010000362.1 GCA_902805995.1 uncultured Rubellimicrobium sp. | reverse complement strand
CGGCGCAACCGCCCTCGGGCTGAGGCGCATCAGGCCGTCCCTGCATATCAATGCAGGGGCCAGTGCCGCTCAACCCTCCCGCCGCCCGACACCGCCGCGGTCCTCCGCCCTAGGGTTCGCTGAGACACTTCAGACGGCTTATTGAAGCCGACCGGAGGTGTTGAGATGACAGATGGGAAGCACGAAGGAGCCGCGGACGCGGAGACCTCGGGGATCGGAGCGGCCGCGGCTCCGGGCCGGGAGCGGCGAATGACGGCAGGCCGCAAGCGCGATGCGGTTATGCGGCTTCTCCGGGGCGAGCCCCTGGAGATCGTGGCGCGCGAACTGGCGGTGACGGCGGCGGACCTGAGCGCCTGGCGCGAGGCCTTTCTGGAGGCGGGTGAAGCGAGCCTAAAGGCGCGCCTGAGGGACGACCGCGACGAGAAGATCGGCCGCTTGCAGTCGAAGCTCGGCGAGGTGCTCATGGACAACGAGCTGCTCTACGCCAAGATCGACCGGCTGGAGGCGGGAGGCGGCGGTGCCCCTTTTGGGTCGCGGAGGTCGAAGCGATGAGCACCGTCATCTCGATCTCCACGCGCCGCCGTTACAGTGTCGCCCGGCTGTGCCGAGTGTGGGGCATTCCGCGAGCCGGCATCTACCGCGGACGCCGGGTGATCGCGTCCCCCACGCCACGACGTCGGCCGGGGCCGCAGGGTCCCGTGTCGGACGCAGTCCTGGTCGAGGCGATCCGACAGGTGCTCCTCGCCAGCCCCTTTCACGGCGAGGGCTACCGCAAGGTCTGGGCGCGGCTGCGCCACCAGGGCCTGCGCACCTCCAAGGAGCGCGTGCGCCGCCTGATGCGGGAGAACGGCCTGTCGGCCCTGAGCCGAGTGGGCTCCGTTCGCGGGCCGCGCAACCACGACGGCACGATCATCCCTGAGCGCATCGATACGATGTGGGGCACGGATATGACCGCCACCTTCACCACCGAGCACGGTCAGGTTGCCGTCTTTGTCGCCGTTGACCACGCTTCGGCCGAGTGCGTCGGCCTCCATGCGGCGCTACGCGGCACTCGGCACGAGGCGCTCGAGCCGGTCCGGCAGGGCGTCGTCGAGCGCTTCGGAGCAGTGGAGAAGGATGCAGCCGCCGGCCTCAGCATTCGCCACGACCACGGCAGCCAGTACATGTCGCATGACTTCCAGAAGGAGCTGGCCTGGCTCGGCGCCTCCTCGTCGCCGGCCTTTGTCCGAGCCCCAGAGGGCAACGGCTGTGCCGAGCGCTTCATCCGCACGCTGAAGGAGAACCTCCTTTGGGTGAGGACATTCCGCACCGTCGAGGAGCTCCGCTTGGCCCTCATCGAGTTCCGGCGGACCTACAACGAACACTGGCTGATTGAGCGACACGGCCACCGCTCGCCCGCCCAGTTCCGACGCGACCAGATGGACACCATGCCACTGGCCGCCTAATCGCAATCAGGTGTCTCAGAATCCAGGGGCGGTACACTCGTCTCGGTGACGGACCGTCGTGGCCAGGGCGAAAGCGCACCTCCTGAGGAACTCTCAAACCCGAAGGACTCGCTGGCAGGTCGCCAAGGTGGAGTTCTCCTTCAATACAGCCAGCGTGCAGGCACTAACAACCAGCACACTTGAGAGAGGTCCGGGTCAAACTGGCCAGCAGCCCTGGCCGTGACATCTGCCCTGCCACTGCGGCGCTGATGGCCCGATCCGTCGTTTGACGGCAAGACCAGAGAAGCAGGAGCTGTTGCGCTTGATTGGAAGTCTGGTCGAGGACGACGGCCTGATCGAGTAGAAGCAGACCCGAATGGCTAGCTCAGACATGATACGCCCAGCCCATGTCATAGCTTGGCTGAGGTTGGGAGGTTTTGCATATTTCATGGATGCTGTTGAAAAATGCGCCCCGAGGCTCGCCAGAGCCAATCTCGGTCGGCTTGCCCCGGTCGCTATCCTTGTAAACTGCTGATTTCTTTGTTTCCAGCTGATGACAAGATCGGACGCTGCAGCTCCGATCAGACCGCACCGGATTCTTACGACCTTCTCCGCAATTTACCCAGAAACGCTTCACGAGTATGCTCTCCGCAATCAGGTCGCCGGTCTTGCCGTTCTATATTGCCATAAGGCCAGCGGTCGGCACCGCTTTCGACAAGGCTGCTTGAGATCCGCAGCCCTGCCTAAGCTACGACGTTGCGCACGAACCGGGTAATTACGTCCGCAACGTTTGCGTAAGTGTAGGGTTGAGCGCTAGAATAGATGGTGAAGTTCCCAGCCTCGACCCGGCGCATCTCACCCGACAGGTCGAGGCCCAGTGGGCAACCCTCTGTATGTTCAGCGCGAAAATCGTGGTCTCGCCTGTCGAGGTGAGGTCGATCCAGCCTCCACAGGCTCGAGCGACCTCGGCCGCGATGTAGAAACCGAGCCCCGGGCCTTCGGTGTGGGTCATGCTGGCGCCATCCCGCGAGAAGGGTAGAAACAGCGAGGCTTGATCCTCCGCCGGGATGGTTTGGCCATGGTGGGTCACCCTGAGCCGCAACCAGCCGTCCGCGTCTTGGCTTTCGCCGAGATTGGGCCAGCCGTGCTGCGCCGTCTTGAAGCTGTGAGCAGCGCCCTTACGGTTGCGGCGTCACAGAGCCTGCCGAGTTTCTCTGAGGACAGTCGCGCAGCCTCTTTGGCTCGGTCCAGATCAGCGTCCAGGAGGTTCCATGTTCAACACAAAGCGCTCGATCTTATCACTCGCGCTTGCCTTGGCCACAGCGCCGGCCGTGGCCCGGGAGCACATCCAAGTGGCTGGCTCCTCGACCGTGCTGCCCTACGCGTCGATCGTGGCTGAGGGATTTGCGGACAACACCGACTTCCGCACCCCGGTCGTGGAAGGCGGTGGCACCGGGGCGGGCCTGTCGCGCTTCTGCGACGGCGTGGGCGAGAACCAGATCGACATCGCCAACGCTTCGCGTCCCATGCGTCCGGGCGAATGGGAGGAGTGCCAAGCCAACGGCGTGAACGGGATCCTTGAA
>CADCUU010000361.1 GCA_902805995.1 uncultured Rubellimicrobium sp. | reverse complement strand
TGCTCCTGCTGCTCGGCACGCTGTGCGCCACGCTGGCCTCGGCCAACGGCTGCATCAACGACGCGTCGCGGGCGTGGTTCTCGATGGGCCGCGACCGCTACCTGCCGGAGTGGTTCGGCGCGGTGCACCCGCGGTACCACACGCCGTTCCGGGCGATCATCTTCCTCGTCCCTATCGCACTCGTCTTTGCACTGGGGGCGCCGCTGGATCAGATCATCACCTTCTCGATCCTGTCGGGCCTCCTGGGCTATACCTTCATGCCCTTCAACATGATCATGTTCCGGCGGAAGTGGCCGCTCGACTCGATCAAGCGCGGCTATGTGCATCCGATGCACCCGATCCCGGCCATCGTGTTGGTGACGCTGTGCGGCGTGACCTTCTTCGCGGTGTTCCTAGGCTATGGCACGCAGCTCATTTCGATGGTGATTTTCTACATCGTGGCCTCGCTGTGGTTCCACCTGCGCCGTTACCGCTTCGTCAAACGCGCAGACCAGTTCACCATGCCGTGGCCGAAGCCAAGAGGCTACTGACCCCTTCCTAAGCGGGCCGCTCCGGCGGCCCGCCCCCGTCCCGGAGCGCCTATGGCTGACCCTCAGACATTTATAGCTATGCTGCTCGTCGCGGGGCTCATGCTCTGGCAGGCCTACCGCCTGTCGCGCGGTGCAGCCCAACGCCGAACCTGGCGCGCCGGCTACTTCGACAAAGCCCGGAGCCTCCTGAACGATCCCCGCACCCGGATCGAGCCCGGGGGCTTCGCTCGCCTTACCGGCCACCTCGACGGAGCCCCCTTCGATCTGCAGGCTGTCCCTGACACCTTAACGACTCGCAAGCTCCCAGCTCTTTGGGTCCTTACCACTCTGCCCGAGCCCACGCCCCTGCGGCACACTTGGCACCTCATGCTGCGGCCGCGTGGCGTGGAGACCTTCTCAACGTTCGATCGCCTGCCGCGCCTCTTGTCGCCACTCACCAGCCTCCCGGACGACAGTGCCGTTCGCACTGACGCTCCGACCGGCGAGCCCCCGGCGCTGCTGGCCGAAGCCGTAAGCCGCCTCGGCGAGGATCGGCTCAAGGAGGTAATCCTGTCTCCTAAAGGCCTGCGTCTCACTTGGCTCGCCGAGGAGGCACCGCGCGCCAGCTACATTCTTTTCCGCGATTCGGAGATGGGTAAGACGCCGCTCGACCCTCTGGCTCTCGCTCCGTTCCTCGAGGTACTCTTGGAGTTCCGCGTCTTCCTCGCGCCTGAACCGGAACGGCTTCGCGCCTAGTATGTCCCCACCGCCTTACCTCGTTCTCGGAGTCGCACTCTTCCTGCCTGGCATGGGACAGGTCCTGAACCGACAGCCCGTGCGCGGACTGATCTTCGCCTTTTTCGCCCTGCTCCTCGGCACTTTCACCTATGTCACAGCGGACGCGAACGCCTCTTGGGTCGGCCAGCTCGCCGGAGGCATCTTCGTCCACCTAATGGCTGTGCTCGACGCTTACCGCGTCGCCCGCATCCGGGCCGAGACTCTTAGGGCTGCGGGTAGGAAATGACCGACAAATAACGCGCCGGGAGTCTGTTGAGCATCTCCGGCCCGTGCCGTGCATCTGCGTCGAAGAACAGCGAGTCTCCGGGGCACAAGTGGAATAGCTGGTCCCCGTGCCGGTAGGTCACCTCTCCCTCAAGCATAAAGAGAAGCTCGATCCCATCGTGCTGAAACGTTGGGAACACGTCTGACTCTTCGGTCAGCGTGATGAGGTAGGGTTCCACCACGACGCCAGAAGCATTGCTCCCGATGTGCCCCAGGAGATTATACTGGTGCCCTGCGCGCGTACCACGGCGCTCAATCTCAAGATGCTCGCCCGCCTTGACGTGCTGGACCTCGCGCTTCTCCTCATATCCACGGAAGAAAGCGGTAATCGGTGCCGAAAACGCGTGTGCCAGCGCTTGAAGCGTCGCGAGCGAGGGCGAGGTGATCCCGTTCTCGATCTTGGAGAGCATCCCAATCGACAAACCCGTCGCTTGCGATAAGTCGGCGACGGTCATTCCTTGTGCCCGGCGAAAAGCCCGCACTTCGTGCCCAATAGCAATTTCGAGGTTACGTTCACTGATCTCGCGGACTCGATGCGGGTCTTGGCTGAAGGCCGGCTTATGCCGCGGAAGACCAGGAGAGAGCTCACCGCCAGGGTCTGCCAGCGTTGTAATATGGGGGTTGTGAGAGTGATCAGGCATGGTGCAGGAGGCTCCGGTGTCTTATGATGTTTCCTACCGTGAAACACACAGCTGCTCAAACTCAAATCGCTCGTCCCGCTCCGACTGCTCTTTCCTCGTGGAGCTTTCTGCTGCTCCCGGGCTTCCCTATGGCCTGCCTGACTTCGGCCATCGAGCCTCTGCGCGCCGCGAACGAGATCACGGGTAGGACCGATTTTAACTGGACCATTCTTGGCGAGATTGGCGGGCCGGTGCGATCGTCCGCTTCGGTCGGGTTCGACACCGATCTCACGCTCACTCAAGCAATTGATCGCTTGGGCGACCTTGACGCACTCATTTGCCTTTCCCCCCCGAACTCACACTTCCAGGACCCCCGCCGCTCAGAGGCGGCATTGCGGCTCTTGGCCCGGCATGGCGTGACCCTCGGTGGCTTCTCGGGCGGTGTATTTCCCCTCATGCGAGCCGGCGCCCTGGGCCGGCACCGTCCCTCTGTCCATTGGTGCTATGAGGCTGCCTGGGCTGCCGAATTCCCTGAAATTGAGACTTCCCACGCGGCTATTGAGCGTGGGGCGGGGCGTATCACCGTTTCGGGTGCGGGAGCTGTTTTTGATTTGATGCTCCGAGTCATCGAGGAGCGAGGCGGCCGCGCGCTCATGACCGAAGTCGCTTGTTGGTTCCAGCACCCATTCATCCGGGACGAGAACGCTCTGCAGGCCACCCCTGTTGCGCAAGCAGGCGGAACAGAGGCCATGCTACCCCCCCCAGTGCGCGAGGCCGTGCGCCTGTTTGCAGCTCATATCGAGGATCCGCTCCCCATCTCCAAGGTTTCCGCTCTGGTCGGCTTGACCGAACGCACGCTCGAGCGTGCGTTCAAGGCAGCCACGGGGGAGACACCGTTGCGCTACTATCGCCGTATGCGACTTGAGCGCGGACGGCAGCGCGTCCTTTACTCGACGGATACTGTGACCGAAATCGCCCGGTCTGTCGGCTACTCGAGTTCTACGGATTTCGTCCGCTATTACGTTGAAGTCTTCGGGTTCCATCCCGCCGAGGAGCGCCGCCGGCTCGCGGGATTGCGTGGCCTAGCCGGCGCCGTGCCGCCGGCTGTCCCTGGCTAGAAGACGCTCCGCGCCGCGGCTGCGAGCGCGTGATGCAGCGAGGATGCCGACGACCGGGCGCCCAGCACAGTCATGCGGTCCTGGGCACGTCTGATCACGTAAACGCCAAGGTGCTCCATCACTGTACGGGTAGCCGATCCCGGCTCAAACCGTTCGAAGTCGATATTGCAAAGACGCTCAAAGAGAGGACCGAGAGGCCCTTCAACCTCAAAGCGCACCCAAGCATCCGTCTGCTCCGTGACCGAAGCCGACTCGCCGAAGAGAGGTTTCAGATAGGTGACCATGTCCTCGTGAGACTCGTAAGGTGCTTCCACCATCCACATGTCGGGGCTGACCCAGAAGGTTCCCCATGGAGCACTCTCCGCCGCCTGCCCCGGCCCAGGCAACGGAATATCGGCCTGAGCTGCCTTCACTCCAAATTCGCTCTCACATCCCCGCCGTGCGGCGAGCGAGGCTAGCGCCAAGTCACTCCGCTCGCTGAGTCGGATCGGCCCGATCCGCTCATCGAGTGGCGCAGTGGTCCCCAGCGCAGTGATCGGTTTCAGTCGATGTTCAACCACGAAGACGCTCCCCTTCAGGATCGATGAAGTGCGGCGACACAATCTCGACCTCTACCTCAGTCTTGGCCAGGAGGTTAACGGCACGCAGCCGCTCTCCCATCCGCGCGGTCCCATTCTTGAGATACCCGAGCGCGATCTGGCACCCAAGGTGCGGCGAGAAGACGAGCGAGGTGATCCAGCCATCGTCATTCACCGCCACCGGCTCCTTGCCCATGGCGATGAAGTGGCTCCCGGCCTTGAGGCTGTCCTGAAGGTTCACTGGCTTTACACCCACAAGCCGCAGCCCGTCCTCGCGCACCAACTCCTCGCGCTGCGAGAGCACCATGCCGATGCTATCCTTCTTCTTGGACACCATCTTGCCCAGGCCCATGTTGAGCGCGGTCGTCTGGCCGTTGAGCTCGTTGCCCGCCACGTGCCCCTTCTCGACGCGCAGGACACCTAGCGCCTCGGTCCCGTAGGGGGTCACGCCCAGGTCTGCACCTTTTGCCATCAGTTCGCGGATAAGCGCGTCACCGTAGCGCGTAGGCACCGCGACCTCGTAAGCCATCTCGCCCGAGAAGCTGATGCGGAAGAGCCGAGCCCGGAGCCCGCCGCAGACCGTGACATTGCCGCAGGCCATGTAGGGGAAAGCTGCGTCTGAGATGTCCTGATCGACCACGCGGCTCAGCAGCGCCCGAGCGTTCGGCCCCGCGACCGAGAACTGCGCCCAGGCCTCGGTGGTCGAGATGAGCTGCACGTCGAGGTCGGGCCAAAGGCACTGGCGGCAGAACTCGAGGTGCCGGAACACCGACACGGCATTGGCCGTAGTGGTGGTCATGACGTACTCGTTCTGGTCTATCCGCGCGGTGGTGCCGTCGTCCATGACGATCCCGTCCTCGCGCAGCATGAGCCCATAACGGACCTTGCCGACGGGGAGCGAGGAAAACGTATTGGCATAGACGCGGTCGAGGAAGATGCCCGCGTCGGTTCCTTGGATGTCGATCTTGCCCAAGGTCGTCACGTCGCAGACGCCAACGGCCTTGCGGGTGGCAAGCACCTCGCGGTCCACGGACTCGCGCCAAGTCGTCTCGCCGGGGCGCGGGAACCATTGTGCCCGCAGCCACATCCCCACCTCGACGAAGACCGCGCCTTGTTCTTCGGCCCACTTGTGCGAGGGCGTGAGGCGCTTCGGCTTGAACTCCCCGTCCCGCGACCGCCCCGCCAGCACGCCCATGGCGACGGGCGTGTAGGGCGGGCGGAACATGGTCGTGCCCGTCTCGGGAATTGTCTGACCAGTCAGCTCGGCCATCACGGCGAGGCCCAAGACGTTCGAGGTCTTGCCCTGGTCAGTCGCCATCCCGAGCGTCGTGTAACGCTTCAGGTGCTCGACCGACCGGAAATTTTCCTGATGGGCGAGCTTAACGTCCTTCACGGTCACGTCGTTCTGGAAGTCCACCCAGGCGCGTCCCTTGCCCGGCACGTGCCAGAACGGTGCGATCCGCACCGGGGTGTCCTCGGCCTTGGGCATATCGACTGCGGAGGAGCGGAAGCCCAGCGCCTCAATCGCCTCGGTGGCCTGCGCCGCACCCGAGGCAAGCGCCTGCTGCGTGGACATCAAGCCCGCCGCCGCGCCGACCGGGATGAGCCCCGCGGGTGCTTGGGGTGAGGCCACGAAGGCCGCGATGCGGTCATCCCAAACCGGGCGAGCTGACTGGTGCGCCGTCAATGCGATGGTCGGGTTCCAGCCGCCAGAGACCCCGAGCGCATCGCAGGCGATATGCTCCTCGCGCCCGTCGATGCGGCGCACCGTGATGCCTTCCAGTCCGAGCCGCCCCGAGGTCCCCGTAACCATGCCCAACATGTGAGGTAGGCCAGACTGGCGCTGCAGGTCGCGCCGCGGGTCGACCACCGCGACGACCTCGACGCCCCGCGCCATCAGGTCGCGCGCCGTCCGCATCCCGTCGTCGTTGTTGACGAACAGCGCCACGCGCTTGCCGGCCGCCACGCCCCAGCGGTTGAGGTACGCGCGCACTGCGCCCGCCATCATCACGCCGGGTCGGTCGTTATCCGCAAAGGCGATGGGCCGTTCGAGCGCACCCGCGGCCAGGATTGCGCGCTTCGAATAAACCCGCCACAGCACCTGCCGCGGCTTGCCCGGAAGCGGCGCGGCGAGATGGTCCGACACCCGCTCCACCGCCGAATAGACACCGTGATCGAAGACGCCCATGACGGTCGTGCGCGGCATCACGCGGACGTTCGGCATCCCCGCCAGCTCCGCCGCGACCAAGGCCGCCCAACCCACGCCCGACTGTCCGCCGACCTCGTGCGTCTCCGCATTCAGCCGCCCGCCCAGCGCGAAATCCTCGTCCGCGAGGATCACCCGCGCGCCCGCACGCCCAGCCGTCAGCGCCGCCATGAGCCCTGCGGGCCCCGCGCCGATCACCAGCACATCGCAGTGCAGGAAGCCTTTGTCGTAGGTGTCTGGGTCGGGCTCCTTCGACAGCATCCCGAGCCCCGCGGCGCGGCGGATGATCGGCTCGTAGAGCTTCTCCCAGAAGGCCGCGGGCCACATGAAGGTCTTGTAGTAGAATCCCGCCGTGAGGAAGGGCGACAGGACGTCGTTCACTGCCATTACGTCGTAGGCCAGGCTCGGCCAGCGGTTCTGGCTGCTAGCCTCCAGCCCCTCGTAGAGCTCGACCACGGTCGCCCGCGTGTTGGGCTCCTTGCGTGCGCCCGAGCGCAGCTCCACGAGCGCGTTGGGCTCCTCGGAGCCTGCCGACAGCACGCCGCGCGGGCGGTGATACTTGAACGACCGCCCCATCAGCTTCACGCCATTGGCGAGCAGCGCCGAAGCCAAGGTGTCCCCCGGATGCCCCGTGAAGACCTTGCCGTCGAAGGTGAAGCGGACGCTGCGCGAGCGGTCCACGAGGCCACCCGCCACCCGCATCTGGGAAGACTGGACGGGCGTCGCCCCCTGCCCCGCGAGGATGGCGCTCGTGTCGCGAAGAACTTCCGTCACTTCGACCTCCCCCGCCCGCGGGCGTAGTTGCGGGCGAGCTCCGCCCCCAGGATCTCGTGCGTGACCGTGTTGCGCGTGACCACGAGCCAGGATCGGTCGCCTTGCTCGTGGAACCACAGCTCCCGATGCACCCCAGCAGGGTTGTCGCGGAGGTAAGCGTAATCGTGGAACTTCTCGGGCTCGGTCAGCCCATCGGGCCGGTCGATCAGCGCGGCGTCGCCCAGATAAGTGAACTCCTGCGCATCGCGAGGGCCAAGAAGGGGGTGCGGAATCAGCATGGGATCAATCTCAATGGAGGTTCGGCTGGGCGCCCTGGCCCTTCTCGTCGATCATCGCGCCGCGCCGGAAGCGGTCGAGCCGGTAGGCCGTCGCGGTATCGTGCGGGCGATCGGTTGCGAGGAGATGCGCAAAGCAGAAGCCTGAGGCTGGCGTCGCCTTAAAGCCACCGTAGCACCAGCCCCCGTTGAAGTAGAGCCCCTCGACGCCCGTTCGGTCGATGAAGGGCGAGCCGTCCATGGACATGTCCATGATCCCGCCCCAGGTCCGCAGGAGCCGCGCCCGCCCGATCATGGGCATTAGCGCCATGCCACCCTCCGCCACGTCCTCGATCACGGGGAGGTTCCCGCGCTGGGCGTAGGAGTTGTAGCCGTCGATGTCGCCGCCGAAGACGAGGCCACCTTTGTCCGACTGGCTGACGTAGAAGTGCCCTGCTCCAAAGGTCATCACCCCGTCAATCACAGGCTTAAGCCCCTCCGACACAAAGGCCTGCAGCACGTGGCTCTCGATCGGCAGCCGCATTCCTGCCGCCGCCATCACGCGGGAAGAGTTGCCCGCGACCGCCACGCCGACCTTCTTCGCGCCGATGTAGCCGCGCGTCGTCTCGACGCCGAGTACCTTCCCGTTCTCGATCCGGAACCCCGTGACGCCGCAGTTCTGGATGATGTCCACGCCCCGCATGTCGGCCCCGCGGGCATAGCCCCAGGCCACGGCGTCATGTCGCGCTGTGCCGCCCCGACGCTGCAGGAGCCCACCCTTGATAGGGAAGCGAGCGTGGTCGAAGTTCAGGAACGGATACATCGCCCGAACTTGCTCACGGTCCAGAAGCTCAGCGTCCGCTCCGAATAGGAGCATGGCGTTGCCACGCCGCGTGTAAGCGTCGCGCTGCGCGTCCGTGTGGAACAGGTTCAGGATGCCTCGCTGCGATACCATCGCGTTATAGTTGAGGTCCTGCTCCAGCCCTTCCCAGAGCTTCATTGAGAACTCGTAGAAGGGCTCGTTCCCGTCGAGCAAATAGTTCGACCGGATGATGGTGGTATTGCGGCCGACGTTCCCGCCGCCGATCCACCCCTTCTCGAGCACAGCAACCGAGGCCTGCTTGAACTCCTTGGCGAGATAGAAGGCTGTGGCCAGCCCGTGCCCGCCACCACCCACGACGATGATATCATAGGCAGGCTTCGGATCTGGGTTGCGCCAATTGGCTGTCCAGCCTTGGTGGCCTGTCAACGCCTCGCGGAACACCCGCCATCCGGAGAACTTCATGGGAGGACCCCTGTTGAAATACAGACCCCATGTAACACCTTCAAAACCGACAGACCTACGCGTTTCCGACAACGACCTCGTGGTTTTGGCCAGACCCCGTCAGACACGCTGATTTTACAGAGGCACTGGCAGCAGGAAGCAGTTCACCGGGAGCAGGATGCTTAAGGCAAATCCGGCACGAAAGTCTGCAGTCCCACGGACAAGAAATTGGCCGTGTTGCAGCGTTCAGAGGAGGAAGGCCCTGAGATCAAAGCGGACCCTGGTTTGTCCTCTGAGTAGAAGGTCCGCCTAGATCGGTAGCCATGTGCAGCGATCTTGAAAGACGGGCAGGCCGGCTAACCTCGCCCGATCAGCAAGGTGGACTGTGCGCTAGGCGGGGCGGCTCGGTCAGCTTGGAGACGGATCGTACCCGCAGTCTCTTGGTGGTTAGTTCTAGCAGAGTTCCAGTTTGGACCAGCAGTATCGGATCCAGAGTTCCCCTGCTCTAGTCCTTTCGCCCTTCAAGGACAGCTTTCACCACAAGCGCAATCAGCGCGATCAGGGTGAGCGTCGAGGCCGCGGCGAAGGCGCCCACGGCGTTCAGGTCATTGAACAGCAGTTCCACGTGCAGAGGCAGAGTGTTGGTTTGGCCCCGAATGTTGCCCGACACCACGGACACACCGCCAAACTCACCAACGGCGCGCGCGGTGCAGAGCACTGCCCCGTAAAGCAGCGCCCACTTGATGTTGGGAAGCGTAACCCGGGTGAAGATCTGCCAGCCGCTTGCCCCGAGTGTCACGGCCGCCTGCTCCTGCTCCGAGCCTTGCGCCTGCATGAGCGGAAGCACCTCCCGAGCCACAAACGGCGAGGTGACAAACATCGTGACCAGCACGATCCCTGGCAGGGCGAACATCAGCTGGAAGTCATTGTCCTGGAGCCAGGGCCCTAAGAGACCCTGTCGACCATAGAGGAGCAGGTAGCAGATCCCCGCGATGATGGGAGAGACCGAGAACGGGATCTCGATCATGGTGACCAGCAGTCCGCGTCCGGGGAAACGGTGCTTGGCCACAGCCCAGGCGGCGGCGACTCCAAAGGCGACATTGAGCGGCACGACGATGATCGCGGTGATCGAGGTCAGCCAGATCGCGTGGAGCGTATCGGGGTGCGAGATGTTCTCGGCATAGACCCGCCACCCTTGGGAGAAAGCCTGGGCGAAGATGAACGCCAACGGCGCCACGACCAGAAGCGCCGTGAGGGCCACAGCGAGTCCGATGAGCAAACGAGGCATGACGCGGCTGCCTGTCGCTTGAGGGGGCGCGGCGGTCATAACAGTCACTTCGTCGCCTCCCGGTGACGTGCCGCCCAGCCTTGCAGCAGGCTGGAGACCATCAGGAGCACTAGCGCAAATGCCAGGAGGACCAAGGCAATCGCGGCGGCTCCAAGGTAGTCGAACTCCTCCAACCGGATGAAGGCCAGAAGCGAGGCAATCTCCGTCTCAAAGGGCAGGTTGCCGGCGATAAACACAATGGCGCCGAACTCGCCGAGCGAGCGCGCGAAGGCCATGGTGCAGCCCGCCAGGAAGGCTGGCAGGATCGCCGGGAAGATGACTCTGGCGAACACCGTCCAGGGGGGCGCGCCCAGTGTCACCGCGGCCTGCTCCAGCGCCGGGTCGAGATCCTCCAGCACCGGCTGGACGGTGCGCACGACAAACGGGACGGAGGTGAACGTCATGGCCAGAACAATGCCCGCCATCGTATAGACGACCTGGATGCCTGCCGCTTCCAGAGGCGCGCCGAACCAACCGTTGGCGGAGAAAAGCGCAGTCAGCGCCAGTCCCGCAACTGCGGTGGGCAGCGCGAAGGGCACGTCCATCAGCGCATCCAGCAGGCGCCGGCCCGGGAACTGGTAGCGCACCAGGACCCAGGCCATGAGAAGCCCGTAGAACGCGTTGAACACAGTGGCGATCGCTGCAGCGGTGATTGTGACCCGGAAGGCCGAGAGGGCCCGCGGGGCAGAGACGATGGCCCAGAACCGCTCCGGCCCAATCTCGGCACCCTTCAGGATCAGCGCTAGGATCGGGATCAGCACGATCACGGTCAGATAGAGCAGCGTCGTGCCGAGGCTCAGCGTGAACCCCGGCAGGACGCGCTTGGCGCGGATGGGGGCCGCGGTCGACGTCATTGGTTGAGGAAGACCTGATCGAGGATGGCGCCGTCGGCCAGATGCTCGGTCCGGACCGCGTCCCAGCCGCCGAAGACCTCGTCGACCGTCACGAGCCGCACCTCCGGCTGACTCTCGGAAAACTCGGCCGCGACCGCCTCATCGCTCACGCGGTAGTGGTGTTCAGCAATGATGCGCTGCGCCTCGGGCGAGTAGAGCCACTCGAGATAGGCGGTGGCCACCTCGGCTGTGCCGTTGCGCTCGGCATTCTCGGTCACAACGGCCACGGGGAAGGCCGCGAAGAGGCTGACCGTGGGCGTGACCTGCTCCAAGCCTTGAGCGGCGTATTCTTCGGCAATTTGCGCCGTCTCGGCTTCAAACGTTACCAGCACGTCGCCGATCTCGCGTTCAGCAAAGGTCTGCGTCGCTGCCCGACCGCCGGTGTCGAAGACCGGAACCGAGGACATGATGGTCTTCACGAACTCCTGCGCGGCGGCGTGGTCGCCCCCGTTGGTCTCGAGCGCATAGGCATAGGCCGCCAAGTAGGTGTAGCGTCCGTTGCCGCTGGTCTTGGGATTGGGGAACACGGGAGCGACGTCCTCCCGCGCGAGATCGTCCCAGTCCTCGATGTTCAACGGGTTCCCGGCGCGCACCAGAAAGGCCGGCAGCGAGTAGAAGGGTGAGGCGCCGTTGGGCAGCGCGTCGCGCCAGCCTTCGGCCACCAGCCCGCCCTCGACCAGCACGTCGACATCGGTCTCCTGGTTGAAGGTTACAACATCGGCTGCCAACCCTTCCAGGACGGCTCTGGCCTGTCGCGAGGAGCCGCCATGCGACATGTCGATTGTCACCGTGCGCCCGGTCGTCTCCTGCCAGTGCTCGGCAAACGCAGGATTCAGGGCCTCGAACACTTCGCGGCCGATGTCGTAGCTCACGTTCAGGAGCTTGTCCTGCGCCAGTGCAGGCATGGGAGCCAAGACGATCAGCGCCAGAGCGGCGGCGCGGAAGGCTGGAATGGTCATCGCATCTTCTCCTTCGGATCTATGTTCGGCCGAGTCGCAACGGGGCTCAGGGCAGACTGCACGGGAGAACTGCCCCGCGGCTCGGAGAACACCGTGCCCGCCTCGGGACGCAGATGAACCTTCGCGCCCACGCTCAGGGCCTTGGCCTCCGACGCACGACGTTGCAACTCTGCAGGGATTTCGCGGCCGGTTGGGTCCCTGAGGACAAGGCGAAGCTGCACGCCCGTGCTCGTGATGGAGATCACCTCCCAAGGCCCGTCCGGATCGGGCACCGGCGTCAGATCGGCGGGATGCACGAAGATCCGAGCCGCGCTATCAGGCACCACGCGCCGAGACAGGCGTGATGTGTCCAGACCGACTCCAGAGGCGCGCCCGGCGGCCAGAACGACAGGCAGTTCGACCGTCGCTCCCATGAACCGGGCAACGAAGGGTGAGGCAGGGTGATCGTGGATCTGGTCAGGGTGTCCGATCTGCTCGATCTGCCCCTCGCCCATGACCACAACCCGGTCGGCCAGCTCGAAGGCCTCTTCCTGGTCGTGGGTGACAAAAATCGTGGTCGAACCAGTAGCCTCGTGGACGCCCCGCAGCCAACGGCGCAGGTCACGCCGGATCGCCGCATCGAGAGCGCCGAAGGGCTCATCGAGGAGTAGGATCTTCGGCTCGATGGCCAGCGCTCGGCCCAGTGCGACGCGCTGTCGCTGGCCGCCGGAGAGCTGCGCCGGATAACGGTCGCCCAAGTGCGCGATCTGCAGAAACTCCAGCAACTCGTCCGTCTTGGCAGCGATGACGCTGCGCCCCGGGCGTTCAGTCCGCGGACGCACCTTCAGCCCGAAGGCTATGTTGTCGCGGACCGGC
>CADCUU010000360.1 GCA_902805995.1 uncultured Rubellimicrobium sp. | reverse complement strand
GGCTTGGTCATGGCGCTCTCCTTCAGGCTGGCGCGGCCCTTCTAGCCGAGCGTGGCGCGGGAGGGAACCGGGGCAGGGGCCTACCGCCCGGCGCCGTCGGAGAGGACGGGGCCAAGCCCAGAACCCCCCGCGTCAGGCCGCCAGAAGCTGCTTCGGCTCGCCCGGCGGGCCGTCCAGCGCACGCAGCAGCCCCTCGGCCACGACGCCCACGACCACATGCGCCACGAGCGACCGCGCATGGTCCTGCCAGGGATAGTCCTGCGGTGGCGCGGCGAGCCCCAGGAGCGGGTTCATCCCTTCGTCCTCCACCATCATGGCGGCCAGCCCGAACAGAGTGCCCCCGCCCATCGCAACCGCCGGAGCCTGATGCCGCATCAGCGCATAGGCCACCGTCGGCACGGTCGCGAAGGAGTAGTGCAGCGCGATCCCCAGGGGATGTGGCTGCGGCGGGTTCAGCTCCCGTCCCAGTGCGCCCGCGATCCGACTCGCCGCCACATGCGCGGGGTCGAGGCCCCCGGGTCGCACGCGCCGCGTCTCGGCCCGGGTCCGCGAGTCCTCGGCATCCCACATGGCCCAGTCCACCCGGTCGAGCACCCATGTCGCCACGAGGCCCGCCGCGAGTCCCTTGAGAGCGGTGCCCAGCACGCCATCGCCCTCTGGCCGCCGGCTGCGCGAAAGCTCCTCCGTTTCGGGCCAATCCCTGACCCTCACCCCGTCCACCATCTCGCGCCTCCTTGGCCGTCCTCGGGCCCAACCGCCGCCTCCCGCGGGGGTTCCGGCCTCAGACGCGATGGTAGGGGGAGCCCGCGAGGATCGTCGCGGCGCGGTAAAGCTGCTCGGCCAGCATCACGCGGGCGAGCATATGGGGCCAGACCATCGGCCCGAAGGACAAGAGCCTATTGGCGCGCCCCCGCAGGTCAGGCGCGATCCCGTCAGCGCCGCCGATCACGAAGGCCGCCTCGCGCCCTTCGTCGCGCCACCGGGCAAGCCACGAAGCGAAGACGGGCGAGGTCACGGCCTCCCCGCGTTCATCCAGGCAGCACAGGACGGCCCCGGACGGGATGGCGCGGGACAGCAGCGCAGCCTCGGCCGACATGCCGCCCGACTTGGCCTCCACCTCCGCGACGCTGGCGGGGCCCAGGCCCAGCGCCCGACCGGTCCGGTCAAAGCGCAGGAGGTAATCGTCCAGCAACTCGCGTTCGGGGCCCGCCCGAAGGCGGCCCACGGCGCAGATCGTGACCCGCAAGGCGTCAGCCCGCGGCGGCGGTCCGGGTCGCGGCCCCGGTGGGGAGCCACATCTTCTCAAGCTGGTAGAAGTCGCGCACCTCGGGCCGGAAGACGTGGACGATCACGTCGCCCGTGTCGATCAGGACCCAGTCGGCGGTCTCGCGGCCTTCCATCTTGGACAGGACGCCATGCTCCTGCTTGAGACGGTCGGCCAGCTTCTCGGCGATGGCGGCAACCTGGCGCGTGGATCGGCCGGAAGCGATCACCATGAAGTCGCCCATCTCGGAGCGGCCGCGCAGGTCGATGGTGACGATGTCCTCGGCCTTGTCGTCCTCGAGCGAGGCCATGATGACGTGCAGAAGGTCCTCGCTGGACAACTGCTGGGGGTCGGGCCGGTGCCCGTCGGGTGCGGCAGGCGCCGCGTGAGCGTCGGGTGACAGGTTGTCATCCTCCAATGTCGCGCCGTCTGCCCCGGCGCTGGGCTCTGCCCAAAGATAGCATCCCGGCGCCCCCGTCTCAAGGAAGCGACCTGACGTCAGCGTGATCGGGCACGGGATCTGGCCGAGAGCCGCCTATCTGCGTCCTTCGACCGCAGATCGCAAGGGCGCTTGATGCGAGGGCGGTTCCGGGTGTAAGGGCCTCTCTCATGACACGCGTCTTCGACATGGGCGATCGGGACAGGCTCCCCTGGCGGTTCTTCGGGGCCGCCCACGGCATTCGCGCCCAAGGCTGACCCGCGGCCCGCGCACGCACGTCGCGCCCCCCTTTCCCGATTATTCCCATCTCCAGCCAGGAGCGGACCCCATGTCCACGAACCCCTCCAAGCCGCGCACCCTTTACGACAAGATCTGGGACGCCCACCTCGTCCACGAGGCCGAGGACGGTACCAGCCTCCTCTACATCGACCGTCACCTCGTCCACGAGGTGACGAGCCCCCAGGCCTTCGAGGGCCTGCGCATGACGGGCCGCACTGTTCGCGCCCCCGAAAAGACCATCGCCGTGCCGGACCACAACGTTCCCACGACGCCGGGCCGCGACACCCACATCGACAACGAGGAATCGCGCATCCAGGTCGACGCGCTCGACAAGAACGCGCGTGACTTCGGGATCAACTACTACCCCGTCTCCGACATCCGCCAAGGCATCGTCCACATCGTGGGACCGGAGCAGGGCTGGACCCTCCCCGGCATGACCGTGGTCTGCGGCGACTCGCACACCGCGACGCACGGCGCGTTCGGCGCGCTCGCCCACGGGATCGGCACCTCGGAGGTCGAGCACGTGCTCGCCACCCAGACGCTGATCCAGAAGAAGTCCAAGAACATGAAGGTGGAGATCACCGGGTCGCTTCGCCCCGGCGTCACCGCCAAGGACATCACGCTGTCGGTCATCGGCGCCACAGGCACCGCGGGCGGCACCGGCTACGTCATCGAATACTGCGGCCAGGCGATTCGCGAACTCTCCATGGAAGGCCGCATGACGGTCTGCAACATGGCCATCGAAGGCGGCGCCCGCGCGGGCCTCATCGCCCCCGACGAGAAGACCTTCGAGTATGTGAAGGGCCGTCCCCACGCGCCCAAGGCCGCCCAGTGGGAGGCCGCGCTCAACTGGTGGAAGACCCTCTTCACCGACGAGGGCGCGCATTTCGACAAGGTCGTCACCATCCGCGGCGAGGACATCGCCCCCGTCGTGACCTGGGGCACCTCGCCCGAGGACGTGCTGCCGATCACCGACGTCGTCCCCGACCCGTCCCAGTTCCAAGGCGGCAAGGTGGAGGCCGCGAAGCGCTCGCTCGACTACATGGGCCTCCAGCCCGGCCAGCGCCTCCAGGACATCACCATCGACACGGTCTTCATCGGCTCCTGCACCAACGGCCGGATCGAGGACCTGCGCGCCGCCGCCCAGATCCTCAAGGGCAAGAAGATCAAGGACGGCCTGCGCGCCATGGTCGTCCCCGGCTCCGGCCTCGTGCGCGCCCAGGCCGAGGAGGAGGGCCTCGCCCAGATCTTCATCGACGCGGGCTTCGAATGGCGCCTCGCGGGCTGCTCCATGTGCCTCGCCATGAACCCCGACCAGCTGGCGCCGGGCGAGCGTTGCATCTCCACCTCGAACCGCAACTTCGAAGGCCGCCAGGGCCGCGGCGGCCGCACCCACCTCGCCTCGCCCGCGATGGCGGCGGCGGCGGCGATCACCGGACGCCTGACCGACGTGCGCGACCTGATGGTCGCCGAGCCCGAGCTGGCCTGAGGAGAGAGACGATGGACAAGTTCACCCAACTCAGCGGCATCGCCGCCCCCATGCCGCTCGTCAACATCGACACGGACATGATCATCCCCAAGCAGTTCCTGAAGACCATCAAGCGGTCGGGCCTGGGGAAGAACCTGTTCGACGAGATGCGCTTCAACCAGGACGGCTCCGAGGTCGAGGGCTTCGTCTTGAACCAGCCCGCCTACCGCGCCGCCACGATCCTCGTGGCGGGCGACAACTTCGGCTGCGGATCCTCGCGCGAACACGCGCCCTGGGCGCTCGCCGATTTCGGAATCCGCTGCGTGATCTCCACGTCTTTCGCGGACATCTTCTACAACAACTGCTTCAAGAACGGCATCCTGCCCATCGTCCTGCCGGAGGATGAGCGCGACTTGTGCATGCGCGACGCCGAGAAGGGCGCCAACGCCCGCATCGAGGTGGACCTGGAGGCACAGACCATCACCCTCTCGGACGGTCAGCAGATCCGCTTCGAGGTGGACCCCTTCCGCAAGCACTGCCTGCTGAACGGCCTCGACGACATCGGCCTCACCATGGAGAAGGCTCCGGCTATCTCCACCTTCGAGGCGCAGGCCGCCCAAGCGCGTCCCTGGGTCTGATTCGCCAGATGTGACAGGACGGTTCTTCCGGGTGGCCTGAACTTACCTAAGGGCATTGTGGCATGCTGGCCACAGTGCCCGCAATTCCGTGTTTCAAGCGCGCTGCCGTTCAACCCCAAGTTGAATATATATTGCGCTGGTCACCATCCTGCCACATGGTTGACGCGTAAGTAAGGCTGGTCGCCGAGTTCGCGGCGACGCTTGACTGGCGGGGCACGGGACATGCCTCGACCGGTCCATCTCTGGTTGGAGGGGGCATGTCGCGCATCGTCAGATCACGCGCGCCGGTCGCATTCCTGCGGGCAATCTTTGTGGCGCTGCTGGTCGCCATGCCCCAGCTTCTCCTGCAGCCCGAACACACGCAGGCCACGCAGCTCGTGGCACTCGCCGCCCTTCTCGCAGGCGGCTTCACCTTCGTCGAATACGTGGCCCCCGCCCCGAGCCTTGTGGAGTTCCGCGACGCGCGTCCCTACAACCGCATCCGCGCAATCTTCATGATCCTCGGCATCCTCGCCGCCTGCGTGATGTTCCGGCCCGGCTGGGACGCGCAGCCCCTGCACGACCTCCTGCACCACCTGGGGGAGGCCTGGCACGACGGGCTCATGCCCTGGACGCCGGTCCACCTCCTCGTGGGCAGCCTGCCCGCCGAGGCCGACCCTCATCTCGTGCAATCCGTCCAGGCTGCCGCCACCGCGATCTACGGCCTGTCGCTCCTGATGATCCTGACCTTCCTCGTGGCAGTTCGCTGGCTGAACTGGCCAGGGCACGGCGTCTTCAACGTCTGGGTCAACCTGCCCCAGTTCGACCCCATGGCAGGCGGCGACGTGGTGCAGCGGTTGCAGCACGATGCTCAGGTCAACCTCGCCCTCGGGCTCCTTCTCCCGATGATCGCCCCGATGGTCGCGGACCTCCTCTCGGCCCCCTTCGACGGGATCGCCCTGCGGGAGCCCGCCGCCCTGGTCTGGACCTTGATGCTATGGGCCTTCCTCCCCGCGAGCCTCGCCATGCGCGGCCTGGCGCTTCACCGCCTCGCCTCCCTGATCGCCTCCCATCGCGCGCGCCTGCGCCAGAACGACGGGTTCGAGCGGCTGGCCTGACGCTCGCCGCGGCGCTCGTCGCGTCACCCCTGCTGGCCGAGCCGGTCCGCCTCGCCACCTGGGGCGCCGACCTCAGCCGCGACGGGCCGGGCCTCCTGCTGCGCGACATCCTGGGGGGAGAGGACCCCTCCGTGGAGGGCGTGGCCGAGATACTCGGCGCCACGCGGCCCGACATCCTGCTCCTCACCGATATCGATTGGGACCTCGACGGCGCGGCCCTGACCGCTCTGGCCGACCGGCTGGCGGAGGAAGGGCTCGAGTACCCCCACCGGCTCGCACTGCGCCCCAATGCGGGGCTCGCCTCCGGGCTCGACCTCGACGGCAATGGCCGGACGGGCGAGCCACGGGACGCGCAGGGCTACGGGCGCTTCCTGGGGCAGGGCGGCATGGCGCTCCTGTCCCGCTATCCGCTGGGCGAGGTGCGGGACCTCTCAGACCTCCTCTGGCGGGACCTGCCGGGCGCGCGCCTGCCCATGAACGGCGACCTCCCCTTCCCGTCGGGGGAGGGACAGGCCGCGCAACGCCTGTCCTCCACAGGCCACTGGATCGTGCCGGTCGCCACGCCCGGCCAAGCTCTCACCCTGCTGGCCTGGGCGGCGACCCCCCCGGTCTTCGACGGCCCCGAGGACCTGAACGGCCTCCGCAACGCCGACGAGCTTGCGGTCTGGGAGCGTCTCCTCGACGGCGCCTGGGGCCCACCCCCGCCCGCACCTGTCCTTCTAGGCGACGCCCAGCTCGACCCCCTGGACGGCGACGGCCTGCGCGAGGCGATGGCCGCGCTCCTGGCCGATCCGCGCCTCCAGGACCCCGGACCCCGCAGCGACGGGGGGCGCCTGGCCTCCGACAGTACCGGGGCGGGCGACCCGGCTCTCGACACCGTGGACTGGCCCGAGGACGGAGCCGGCAACCTGCGAACGTCCTACATCCTGCCCGCCGCACCGCTGCGCGTCACGGCGGCGGGCGTGGTCTGGCCCCTCCCCGACGACCCCTTGGCCAAGGCCGCCGAGGCCGCAGGCCCCCACCGCCTCGTCTGGGTGGACATCGACCCCTAGGCCAAGGCCAACGCGCCATGATCCTTTATCCCGACCGTCGCCGTCGCAGCCCCGATCGACGCCAATAATCGCCGTCGGCCCAAGATATTGTTTCAACAAGCGTTCTCGCTAAGAACGAAGTGTTGCGCGGCCGTAAGTCACTCCGATCCACGGAAACCTGCTGATCACGATGAACCTGAACGGCAACGCCCAGCCCGTGATGAGCCTCCTCGTCCAAGGCGTCACCGCCCCGCTCGCGGCTTCGGACTTCCTGCTCTGACCACGGCCGCTTGACCCGGCGGGACCCCCGTCCTAAGCCCCGCTCCGCCATCATCAGCGGAGCGGACCCCCATGCCCAACCTTCTCATCCTCGCCGGCGACGGCATCGGCCCCGAGGTCATGGCCGAGGTCAAGAAGGTGATCGGCTGGTTCAACGGGAACGGCATGGACTTTGAGGTCGAGGAAGACCTCGTCGGCGGCTGCGCCTATGACGCGCACGGCCAGGCGGTGTCCGACGCCACCATGGAAAAGGCCCTCCAGGCCGATGCCGTGCTCCTGGGCGCGGTGGGCGGCCCGAAATGGGACAAGGTCCCCTACGAGGTGCGCCCCGAAGCCGGCCTCCTGCGCCTGCGCAAGGACCTCGAACTCTTCGCTAACCTCCGCCCCGCCAAGTGCTTCGACGCGCTGGCCGATTTCTCCTCGCTCAAGCGCGAGCTGGTCGAGGGGCTCGACATCTTGATCGTCCGCGAACTCACCGGCGGCGTCTACTTCGGCGAGCCCAAGGAGATCCGTGATCTTGGCAACGGCCAGCGCCGCGCCATCGATACCCAGGTCTACGACACTTACGAGATCGAGCGCATCGCGAGCGTCGCCTTCGAGCTCGCGCGCGTCCGTGACAACCGCGTCTGCTCCATGGAGAAGCGGAACGTCATGCGCTCCGGCGTCCTCTGGAACGAGGTCGTCACCCAGGTCCACAAGGACCGCTTCGGCGACGTGCAGCTCTCGCACATGCTCGCGGACGCGGGCGGCATGCAGCTCGTCCGCGCGCCCAAGCAGTTCGACGTGATCGTCACCGACAACCTGTTCGGCGACATGCTGTCGGACGTGGCCGCGATGCTCACGGGCTCGCTGGGCATGCTCCCCTCCGCCTCGCTCGGCGCGCCGGACGCCGCCACGGGCCGCCGCAAGGCGCTCTACGAGCCCGTCCACGGCTCGGCCCCCGACATCGCCGGGCAAGCCAAGGCCAACCCCATCGCCTGCATCCTGAGCTTCGCGATGGCGCTGCGCTACAGCTTCGACGCGGGCGAGGCCGCCGACCGGCTGGAGCGCGCGGTGGAGCAGGTGCTGGCGCAGGGCACCCGCACCGCCGACCTGATCGGCCCCGCGGGCGGCACGCCGGTCAGCACGGCCCAGATGGGCGACGCCATCATCGCGGAACTCGGCCGCGCGGCCTGACGTTCCAAGGGCCCCGTCGGCAAACCTGGCGGGGTCCGAAATTCCCCACTCCGGTCCACCTCTGTTCCGGTTGACCCCTCTGGCCGCGTGATCCACAAGCGCGGCCAAGCGGCGTGGCGACGCCCGAGAGGATTCCCATGGGACAGAACGCGAAGGGGGCGCTTCTCTCGCTCCTCGCCTTCGGCATTTATGCGACGCATGATGTCGTGGTGAAGATCCTGGGCGAGGATTTCTCGCCCTTCCAGCTCATCTTCTTCTCGACGCTGTTCTCCTTCCCGCTCGCCATGGGAATGATGATGCGCGACCCGGAGCCCGGGACCCTGCGCCCCATCCATCCCTGGTGGATCGCGCTCCGGTCGGCGGCCACGGTGATGACGGCGCTGTCCGCCTTCTACGCCTTCTCGGTGCTGCCCCTGGCGCAGGTCTACGCCCTGGCCTTCGCGCAGCCGCTCCTCATCACGCTCCTCGCCATTCCCGTCCTGGGGGAAAGGGTGCGCCTGCGTCGCGGCCTCGCCGTCCTCGTAGGCCTCCTGGGCGTGCTGGTGGTCCTGCGCCCCGGCACGACCGAACTGAGCCTCGGCCACCTCGCGGCCCTGGGCGCAGCGGTGTTCGGCTCCATCTCCGCGATCATCGTGCGCAAGGTCGGCCAGGAAGAGCGGCCCGTGGTCCTCCTCCTTTACCCAATGATCGCCAACCTCGCCGTGGCGTCCGTGGCCCTGCCCTCCGTCTACCGTCTCCTGGACATCGAGAGCTTGGGCCTCCTCGCGCTTATGTCGATCCTGGGCTGGACCGGCGGCGTGGTCATCATCGCCGCCTACCGGGCGGGGGAGGCCGTGGTCGTGGCCCCCATGCAGTATGTCCAGATCCTCTTCGCCGCCTTCTACGGCACCCTCCTCTTCCGGGAGGTGATCGACATGTGGACGGCGGTCGGCGCGGGCATCATCATCGCCTCAGGCCTCTACATCGTCCTGAGGGAGGACAATCCCGGGACCTCGGCCAACCGCCCGGTGACCAACACCCGCCTGCGCCCCGATACCGGCACCGCGCCGCGCCCCTTCGCGCTCCAGCGTTTCCTCGGCTCCCGCACCCGCATGCAGGGGACCGCCCCAGGCGAATGATCGGGGCCCGATGAGTGCCCGAAGAGGGGTTGCAAACCGCGCCCCCTCGCGATACCTCGCCCGCAGTCGGAGTGTAGCGCAGCCTGGTAGCGCACCTGCTTCGGGAGCAGGGGGTCGGAGGTTCGAATCCTCTCACTCCGACCATTTCCCCCCAATCGTTGCGATCCTCTGACCGGGTATCCCGTGCGGAACCTCTCATGCGCCTTGCCCGCGCCTCACGCGCTTAATCCCGCGGGGCCCTCCGCAGGCAACTTGCCAGCGGGAGCCAGCGCCCGATCGCCAGACTATCCCGCCTTCATGCCCAAGGCAGCGCCTTAGCCAGCTACCGAGCCTGTGCAGCCTTACACGGCTACCCGCGATTCGGGCCTGCGACCCCGCGCAGGCTGCGTCCGCTCCCGCCGCAGGTGCCCCGAAGACCGACATAGGCCCCACCTCCAAATGCAAACGGCGGCAGGTCACCCCGCCGCCGCCCCGTCATCGCTGGAGGCGCCTTAACGCCCCATCCAGCCGCCATCCACCGTCAGGATCGTTCCGCTGACATAGTCCGACGCGCGTGACGCCAGGAACACCGCAGGCCCCCCGAAATCCTCCGGCGTGCCCCAGCGCCCCGCCGGGATGCGCCCCAGGATCGACGCCGAACGGTCCGGGTCGTTGCGCAGCGCCTCGGTGTTGTCCGTGGCGATGTAGCCCGGCGCGATGGCGTTCACGTTGATGCCCTTCGCCGCCCATTCGTTCGCGAACGCCATGGTGAGCTGCCCCACCCCGCCCTTCGACGCGGCGTAGCCGGGCACGTTGATCCCGCCCTGGAACGTCAGCAGCGAGGCGGTGAAGATCACCTTCCCCCCACGCCCCCGCGCGATCATCCCCCGGCCCACCGCTTGGGTCAGCAAGAATTGCGCCGACAGGTTCGTCTCGATGACCTCGTCCCACATCTCCTCGGGGTGATCCGCAGCGGGCGTCCGCTTGATGGTGCCTGCGTTGTTCACGAGGATGTCGATGGGCTCCCCCTCCATCGCCGCCGCAAAGGCCTTCAGGGCCGCACGGTCCGCGAAGTTGACGGCATGGCCCGTAAACCTGCGGCCAATGGCGCGGACCCTGGCGCCCACATCCCCGCCATCCGCCTCCATCTGGGCCGAGGCGCCGATGATGTCGGCCCCCGCCTCCGCGAGCGCCAGCGCCATGCCCGCCCCGATCCCGCGCCGCGCGCCGGTCACAAGGGCCGTCTTGCCCGAAAGGTCGAACAGGTTGCTCACGCCGTCTCTCCGATCCTGATGAGCGTCTTCATGGCCGTGGCGTTCCCCTCCAGCGCCTCAAAGGCCTGCTGGACATGCGACAGCGGATGCCGGTCAGTGATCAGCCGCTCCACCGCGAGGCCTTCCGCGATCATCTCGATGGCGCGGTCGTAGTCCTGCGCCTCGTAGACCCGCGCGCCCACCATCTCCAGCTCGCGCCAGAAGAAGCGGAACAGGTCCACCTGCGCGGGCTTGGCGTGGATCGCGACCATGCAGATCCGGCCCCGCGTCGCGGCGGCGGCGGTCATCAGGTCCACGCCGGGCTGCGTGCCCGACACCTCGAACACCACGTCCGCGCCCTTGGTCCCCGTAATCTCGTTCACCGCTGCGGCCACGTCGCCCTCGCGCGGGTTGAGGCCGGTGAACCCCATCTCCCCCGCCATCTTCAGGCGGTTCGCGTTGATCTCCGACAGGATCACGTTGGCGCCGACATGCTTCGCGACCATCGCGATCAGCATTCCGATGGGCCCGCCGCCAATGACCAGCGCCGTCTCTCCCGCCGCCAGCCGCGCGCGGCGGATGTCGTGGACCGCGACCGCGAGCGGCTCGATCATCGCCGCCGTTTCCAGCGACATGCCCTCCGGCAGCTTGTGCAGCGTGTAGGCCGGCACGTTCCACTTCTCCTGAAGCGCGCCGTCGGTGTCGAGCCCGAGGAACTTCAGCTTGTGGCAGATATGCGAATAGCCCTCGCGGCAGGCCGGGCAGTCCCCGCAATGCGCCAGCGGACGCACCACGACCCGCTCGCCCGGCGCGAAGCCCTCCACGCCCTCGCCCACCTGCGCGACGGTGCCGGACATCTCGTGTCCGATCACCCGGTGGTTGCCCACCCGCGCGTCCATGTTGCCGTGAAAGACGTGCATGTCGGTGCCGCAGATGCCGACATAGGCCACGTCGATCTGCACCTCGCCCGGGCCGGGGGCGGGGGCCTCCTTCTGCTCCAGCGTGAAGGTCTTGTGGCCCGTATAGAAGGCCGCCTGAATGGTCATCGCTCAACTCCTTGCTTCGATAGCGGGCCGTGCCCAATCCGACGACGGGCCGGGCGACCGCAGGAGACCGCCTGGATGGTCATGCTCAATCTCCTTGCTTCGGTCGCGGGCCTCTCCCGATCCGACGGGCCGGGCGACCACACGAGGCCGCCCGGATGAACATGGTCAAACTCCCCCGGTTACGCCGCCTGCACCGCATGGGGCGCGAGCGTCTCCCAGGCGAACTCGACGCCCGTCCCGGGCGTGTCTGGGGCGACCGCATGGAGCCCGTCAAGGACCAGCGGCCGGGTGGTGTACTTGTCGATGGGAAAGCTGTGCACCTCCAGCCAGCCCGCATTGGGCTGCGCGCCCACAAGGCTCACATGAAGCTCCTGCATCCCGTGGGAGCAGGCCGGAATCCCCGCCTCGGCGCAAAGCCGCGCGGCGGCGAGCCAGCCGGTCACGCCCCCGCAATTGGACGCATCCGGCTGCGCATAGGAGAGCCTGGCCCATTGCACCGCGTTCCGGAACTCCTCCAGCGTATGGAAGTTCTCGCCCGAAGCAACCGGCACGCCCGTCTCCTCCGCGATGCGCGCCGTACCGAGGTAATCCCCGGGCTCCGTCGGCTCCTCGAACCAGGTGAGGTCGAGGTCCTTCATCGCCAGCCCCGCGCGGATCGCGGTCTCCACGTCCCAGCCGTAGTTGGCGTCGATCATGAACTTCCGGTCCGGCCCCAGCAGCTCCCGCACCCGCCGCGCCCGTTCGATGTCCTCGTCCAGGGTCGGCTGCCCGACCTTGATCTTCACGGCCCGGTAGCCCTCGTCCATGAAGCCCTGCACGTCATGCAGCAGCCGCTCCAGCGTGAAGTTGAGGTCGATGGCCCCCCGATACGCCATGGATCGGCTCGACACGCCTCCCGCCATCCGCCACAGCGGCTGCCCCGCCTCCTTGCAACGGATGTCCCACAGGGCGATGTCGCAGGCCGAGATCGCGAAGCTCGCGATGCCGCCCCGCCCGACATAGTGCAGATGCACCTGCATCGCGTGGTTCAGCGCCTCCACGTCCCCCGCGTCGCGCCCCATCAGGAACGGCTGCAGGTCGTGGTTCACCAGGGCCAGGATCGCGCGCCCGCCCTTGCCGCCCGTATAGGTGTAGCCCGTCCCCTCCAGCCCGTCCGAGGTGCGGACCGTGACGGTGACGAGCTCGAAATGCGTGTGGAGGCCGTGCATGGCGTCCCCCATGGATTCGCCCAGCGGCACGCGAAACAGCCGCGCCTGAAGGTCGGTGATCGTGCGGGTCATGTCAGCCCTTGGTCTGCGGGCGGCCGAGCCGCGCCTGGAGAAGGATCACGACGAGGAGGAAGGCGCCGCGGATGACCGACTGCCAGTAGGCCGACAGCGAGATCAAGCCCTTGCCGTTCTCGAAGTTGAGGAAGTTGAACACGAGGCCGAACAGGAGCGCCCCGGCGACCGTGGCCGGGATCGACCCCATGCCCCCGGTCAGCAGCGTGCCCCCCACGACCACCGCCGCGATGGCCGCAAGCTCCCAGCCCATCCCCTCCAAGGGCTGCCCCCCGCTGGGCGAGGCGAGGAACACCCCCGCAAGCCCCGCGAGCGCCCCCGAGAAGAGGTACACGAAGACCAGCGCCCGCGTCGTCCGCAGCCCCATCAGATGCGCGGCCTCGGCATTGCCGCCCACCGCGAGGATCGTGCGGCCCAGCGACGTCTTTTCCAGAAGGTACCAGGCCAGGATCACGACGGGCAGCGTCACCACGATGGTCCAGGGCAGCCAGGCCGCGGCCACGGCCTCCCACGCATCGGGCGCCCAGCCCGGCAGGGCCACGTTGTTCATGCCGAGCTTGGTGAAGTCCGAGGTCCAGTCCACGCTCACCGCGCTGTTGTCCGACAGCACGAGCGCGAGGCCCCGGCTCGCCAGCATGGTGGCCAGCGTCGCCATGAAGGGCGGCAGCCGCATGCCCACGATCAGCGCCGCGTTCAGCACGCCCACCGCCAGCCCCACGGCGACCCCGGCGGGCAGCGCCACGATCAGGCCCTGCACGCTCAGCAGCGCGGCCACGACCGACGACAGGGCCGCCACCGCGCCCACCGACAGGTCGATCCCCCCCGTCATGATGACAAGGCACATGCCCACGGAGATCAGCACGAACATCGAATTGTAGCGCAGGAACGAGGCCACGTTGTAGGCCGACAGGAACCCGCCCTGACCCACGCCATAGCGCCACGCCCCAAAGGCCACCAGCAACGCCAGCACGACCCAGATGGCGACATGGCTTCCCCCGCCCAAGGGCCGCATGAACCGGCGCAGGTCGAGGTCGAGGGGTTGCGCGGTCATGTGCGCCTCCGGCTGTCCTGAAGCCACACGGCGATCACGATGATCGCGGCGGTGACGATGAGCGTCGCCTCGTCGGGGACGCCGTTGGCGATCAGCGTATAGCCCACGAGCTGGATGAAGATGGCCCCGATCAGGGTGCCCAGGATCGGCGCGCGTCCACCCGACAGCGCCGCCCCGCCCACGACCGCCGCCGCGATGGCGTCCAGCTCCATCAGATTGCCGATCCGCGCCGCGTCCGAGGCCGAGTTCTGCGCCACGGTAATAAGCCCCGCGAGCCCCGCGAAACTCGCGGACAGCACGTAGGTCCAGATCTTGACGCTGCGGACCGGGGTGCCGGACAGCGCCGCCGCGCGCTCGTTGCCGCCCACCGACAGAAGGTAGCGCCCATAGATCGTCTTGCGCACCACGACCGCCACCACGAGCGTCAGGAGAAGGGCGATCCACCCCATCACCGGAAAGCCCAGGATGCGCCCGGTCCCAAGCCACGTGAAGCGCGGGTTGGTGAAGGTCTGGAGGTTCCCGTTCGTCATCACCAGCGCGATGCCGCGGCCCGAGATGAACAGGATCAGCGTCGCGATGATCGGCTGCACGCCCAGGATCGACACCAGGGCCCCGTTGAACAGCCCGCAGGCCGCCGCCACGACCAGCGGCACGACGATGGCCGCCGCGAGTCCCAGCCCCGGACTGGCCACCCCCCAGCCGCTCAGAAAAATGATCGGCGCCAGCGCCCCCGCCACCGCCATGACCGCGCCCACCGACAGGTCGATGCCCCCCGTCGCGATCACCAGCGTCATGCCCAGCGCCACGATGGCGATGGTGCTCACCTGGCTCACGTTCACCGCGAGGGTCTGGAGGTTCAGGAAGTTCGGCGTGATCGCGACATTGAGGAGGATCAGAGCCACCAGCGCCGCCGCGAGCCCCAGAAGGCGGCGGTCCATCCGGCTCCGGCGCGGGGCAGGGGCGTGGCCCACCCCGCCCAGGCCCCGTCCCAGAAGGCTCGGCTGTTCGCTCATTCCGCGGCCTCCGCGTGCGTCATGTCAGGGGGTTCGGCGATGGCGTGGATGAGCGACGCCTCCGTCACGCCGGGATTGCTCAGCTTGCGGACCGACCGGCCCTCCTGCATCACGACGATCCCATGCGCGCCCTCGATCAGCTCCTCGAACTCCGAGGAGATGAGCAGCACGGCGCAGCCCTGCTCCACATGCTTGGCGATGATCGACTGGATCTCCAGCTTGGCCCCCACGTCCACGCCGCGTGTCGGCTCGTCGAGGATCAGGAGCTTCGGCTCCAGCGCGAGCCACCGCGCCAGCAGCACCTTCTGCTGGTTCCCGCCCGACAGCTCCCGGATCGGCTGGTCCATGTCGGCGGTGCGGATGCCCATGGCCTTGATGAAGCCGTCCACGATCCGCCGCTCGCGCGCCTCGTCCACGATGCCCATGCGGGACAGGCGCGGCAGCAGCGCCAGCGTCAGGTTCTCGCGCACCGACAGGTCGGGGATGATCCCCTCGACCTTGCGATCCTCGGTCAGGAAGGCGAGCCCCGCATCGATGGCGTCGCGGGGCGACCCGATCCGCGTCTCGCGCCCGTTCACCTTCAAGGTGCCGCCGACGATCCGGTCCATCCCGAACACCGCCCGCGCCGCCTCCGTCCGCCCCGACCCCAAGAGCCCCGCAAGACCCACGATCTCTCCCGCCCGCACCTCCAGGTCGAGGTTCCTCAGCCGCCGGTCCGACCGGAGCCCCCGGGCCTCCAGGAAGACCGGCCCTGCATGGCTCTGGTCGGTGGCCAGCTGCGTGCGCCCGGCCGCCCGGATCTCCTCGGCGTCCCGCCCCAGCATCGCGGCGATGAGGTCGAGCTTCGTCGTCTCCGCGATCCGCGTCTCGCCCACCGTGCGCCCGTCGCGCATGATGGTGACGCCGTCGCAGACCGCGAACAGCTCATCGAGGAAGTGGCTCACGTAAAGGATCGACGTCCCGCGCGCCTTGAGCCCCCGGATCACGCCGAACAGCACCTCCACCTCACGCTCGTCGAGCGACGAGGTCGGCTCGTCCATGATGAGGAGCCGCGTGTCCATCGACGACGCCCGCCCGATGGCGACAAGCTGCTGGATCGCGGTAGGATACGATCCCAGCGCCCGGTGCAGGTCCAGCTCGATCCCGAAGCGGGAGAGCACCTCCCGGGCGCGGGCGTCGGCGGCGCGCCAGTCGATGGCGCCCCAACGTGTGCGGGGCTCGTAGCCCAGCACGATGTTCTCGGTCACGGTCCGCTGCGGGACCAGCGTGAGTTCCTGGTAAATCGTGGCGATCCCGGATGCCTGCGCCTCGCGCGGGGATCGCAGGTCCACGGGACGCCCCATCAGGCGAACCTCGCCCGCGTCGCGCGAATAGACGCCGGTCAGGATCTTGATGAGAGTCGATTTCCCCGCGCCGTTCTGGCCGACCAGGGCATGAACCTCGCCCGGCATGATGCGAAGGCTCGCGTCGCGCAGGGCCGGAACCCCCGCGAAGGCCTTCTGGATGCCCGTCATCCGGAGGAGAGGCTCGGCCCCGCCCGTGCCGTCAGGGCCGGTCATCTGAAGGAGCGGTTCGGTCATCGCACGACCTTCCTTTGGGGTTCAGGCGCCACCGTAGGGCGACGCCTGGCCTGTCCGGCCCGCCGTTGGATCGGCGGGCCTTTCTGCTCGACAGCGGATCAGTAGGCCGCTTCGATGTTCTCGGCGGCGTTCTCGGGCGTGAAGATGCGGTCCTCGACCTTCACCCAGGGCTCGATGGTCTCGCCGGCGGCGTAGCGGCGCATCGTCTCGCAGGCGAGCGGCCCGAAGAACGGCGACGACTCCACCGTCACCTCCAGCTTGCCGTCGATGATCGCCTGAAGGGCATCGCGAGTGCCGTCGATGGAGTAGATGAACACGTCCTCGCCGGGCACGCGGCCCGCGGCCTCCAGCGCCTGGATCGCGCCGATCGCCATCTCGTCGTTGTGGGCATAGACGATATTCACGTCGGGATGCGCCTGGAGAAGCGTCTCCATCACGCGGCGCCCCTCATCGCGCGAGAAGTCGCCCGTGCGCGATTCCAGCATCTGGAACTTGTCGTTCCCCGCGATCGCCTCGTCGAAGCCCGACTTGCGGTCGTTGGCGGGCGACGAGCCCGTGGTGCCTTCGAGCTGGATGATCATCCCCTGCTCGCCTTCGAAGTTCTCGATCATGTACTCGGCCGCGCGGCGGCCCTGATCGACGAAGTCCGACCCCAGGAAGGCCACATAATGCGTCCCCGCCTGCGCCACGGCCTCATCGACCGAACGGTCCACGAGGAAGGTGGGGATGCCGGCGGCCTGGGCGCGCATCACGGCGGGGATCAGCGGGCCTTCCTCGCGCGGCGGCAGGAAGAGCACGTCGATCCCTTGGGCAATCATGCTGTCCACGTCCGCGACCTGCTTGGCGGCCGATCCGCCCGCGTCGGTGACGATCAGGTCCCAGCCGCATTCCTCGGCGGTGGCCTCAAAGCTCGCCGTCTCGGCAATCCGCCAGGGGTTGTTGGATTCGCTCTGCGCAAAGCCCACGCTGTAGCGGTCCTTCTGCTCCAGCGGGGGCAGGCCCTGCGCCTGCGCCACGCCGCTGACGGCCATCGCGGCCACAAGGGCCGAAGCCCCCAGCAGGAAACGTCTCTTCATCGGTCGTCCTCCCAGATTGCACCGCCGCTCCTCGGCGACGGCTTGCGTGTCAGACCCGTCTCTCTCCCGGGCCCACTCCCTGTCCGGGGCCCCGCCGGTTTGTCCGGCGCGGGCCCCGTCCTCCTCCCCCTGAGCGCGCCTCCCGCGCGTCAGGACCAGTTCACGTACATGGTCTTCTTGCGAAGATACCCGTCGAAGCCATGCTTGCCGTCCTCGCCGCCCAGGCCCGACAGGCCCCAGCCGGTGTGGAAGCCCTGCACCAGCTCCCCGTTGGTCCGGTTGCAGTAGATCTCCCCGAAGTGGAGCCCCTCCGCCGCCTGGAACACGCGTTTCAGGTTCGCGGACCAGACATAGGCCGACAGCCCGTACTCCGTGTCGTTGGCGAGGGTCAGGGCCTCCTCGTAGCTCCCCACCCGCTGCGCCGCGACGACGGGACCGAACACCTCGTCCTTCATCACCGGCACATCGTTCGACCGGACCGTCAGCACCGTGGGCGACATGAAGTGCCCGTGCTCGTAGCGGCCCTCCCTCAGCGGCCCGCCGCGCAGCAGCACCTCCGCCCCCGCCGCGATGGAAGCCGCGGTGATGGCCTCCACCTTCTCCACCTCCCCGCCCGAGATCTTGGGCCCGAGGTCCGGGTCCTCCAGTCCGGGTCCGATGGACAGCGCCTGCGCCTTCTCCACGAACCGCGCCAGGAACTCGTCCGCGATGGCCTCGTGCAGATACATCCGCTCGTTGCAGGTGCAGATCTGCCCGCAGTTTGTGAATCGCGCGGCGACGGCGGCGTCCACGGCGCGGGCGATGTCGGCATCCTCCATCACGATGAAGGGGGCCTTGCCGCCCAGCTCCAGCCGCAGGTTCTTGATCTGCGCGGCCCCCGCCGCATAGATCTCCCGCCCCGCGCGCGTCGATCCCGTCATGGTGGTCATGTCCGCGCCCTCGACCAGCGCGCGGCCCACGTTTCGGCCATCCCCGGTGACGACGTTGAACAGCCCCTTCGGCAGCCCCACCCGCTCCCCCAGTGCCGCCAGCGCAAGGCCCGACAGCGGCGTGAACTCGTGCGCCTTCAGGACGAAACTGTTCCCAGCCACCAGCGCGGGCCCCAGCTTCCGAGTCGCGAGAGCCGACGGGTAGTTCCAGGCCGTGAGCCCCGCCACGACCCCATGCGGCAGGCGGCGGATCCAGATCTCCTCGTTCGGCGCATCCGACGGAAGGATCTCCCCCTCGATCCGGCGGGCCCATTCGGCGGCAAAGCGCAGAAACGTCTCGGTCGCGCCGATCTCGCCACGCGCCTGACCCAGCGGCTTGCCCTGCTCGGCCACGACGATGCGCGCCAGAAGCTCCGCCTCGTCCCGCACCGCATCGGCAAGCGCGCTCACGGCCCGGCCCCGCTCCACGGCCGGAACGCGGGCCCAGGCTACCTGCGCCTTGCGGGCCGTCTCCAGGGCTTCCTCGGCGTGCCGGCGCGTGCCCTGGGGCGTGGTGGCGACGGTGCGCCCCGTGGCCGGGTCCTCGACCTCGTCCACGGCCAGCCCCTGCGGGTCCTGCCACTGGCCGTCGATGAACATGCGGGCAGCCAGAGGGCGGCCCTCGCTCAGCATCTGGCGGAATTCATCAAGCACTCGGGGCTCGCCTTTGGTATGACCAAACTGACGCTATTGAGAGGGAAGCGCCTGTCCTCGTCAAGCCTGTTTTTCGGTCACCCGATCCTGAAACATAGCCCAGCGAAGGTTTGCGCTAACATCCGCCACCCGGAACTTGGCATTTGCACCTGCGCACGGCCCGGTTATAGTCATACCAAGCCACCACGGAAACGACCCGCATGAACGACCAGATCGCCGTGTCCCGCCTATCGAAGCGCGCCGCCGACGCCGTCGTCCGCGGGCTGGAGGAGCGCATCCTCTCAGGCGCCCTGCCGGACGGCGCCCATCTGCCCCCCGAACGCGACCTCATCGACGACTTCGGCGTCAGCCGAACCGTGGTGCGCGAGGCGGTGGCCGTCTTGGCCAGCCGGGGCCTCGTGGAAAGCCGCCCCCGCTACCGCCCCGTGGTCCGCCGCCCCGGGGCCGAGGCTGCGCTGGCCGCCGCCGGAAGCGTGGTGGGCCATCTGTTGCGCGACGGGGCAGGGGTCAAGAACCTCTACGACACCCGCATCCTCCTCGAAGGCGCGCTCGTCCGCCACGCCGCGCTCAACGCCCGCAAGGACGACATCCTCGCGCTCACCCGCGCCCTCGCCGCCAACGAGGCCGCGATCCCCGAGGCCGAGCGCTTCTACGCGACGGACGTGGCCTTCCACGCGGTCCTCTACGACATTCCCCGGAATCCGATCCTGCCCGCGGTCCACAAGGCCTTCACCGCCTGGCTCTCCACCCACTGGGAGCGCATGCCCCGGAGCCCCGAGCGCAACCGCGTCAACTTCCTGCGCCACAGCGACATCCTCGCCGCCATCCGCGACCGCGACCCCGACGCGGCCGAGGCGGCGCTCAACTCCCATCTCAACGCCGCGTGGGAATACGTCCGCGGCACCTTCGACGGCGCGTGACGCCCCCCTCCCAACGGACCCGATCATGACTCGTGACGAATACGACTTCATCGTTGTGGGCGGTGCTTCGGGCACCGAGCCCGCTTTTCACGGACATCACCATGACTCGTGACGAATACGACTTCATCGTTGTGGGCGGCGGCGCCGCGGGCGGCGTGGCCGCCGCGCGCCTCGTGAACCCCGGCGGGCACCGCGTGCTTCTCCTCGAAGGGGGCTACTCCCACCGCCACCCGCTCCTCGACATGCCGCCGGGCATCTTCAAGATGATCAACGGCAGCAAGTTCATGCACTACCACACGACCCCCCCGCAGGAGCATCTGGGCGGCCGCGCCCACGACATTCCGCAGGGCAACGTGCTGGGCGGCGGCACGAGCGTGAACGCGCAGGTCTACATGCGCGGCCGCCCCACCGACTACGAGGAGTGGAACGACACCCTTCGCGGCAACAACGACGGCGCCGACTGGTCCTGGCCCGCGGTCCTCAAGCACATGCGGCGGATGGAGGACAACAACCGCCTCCACAACGAATTCCACGGCGTGGACGGCCCGCTCCAGGTCTCCGACCCGGGCCATATCGACCAGATGAGCCGCTGGTTCGTCCAGGCCGTCCAAGGCATGGGAGAGCCCTTCAACCCCGACTTCAACGGCGCGAACCAGCGCGGCGTGGGCTTCTACCAGTTCATGAACCGCCACGGAAAGCGGTCCTCCGCCGCCTACGCCTTCATCGCGCCGCTGGAAAAGGACCCCCGCTTGACCCTCCGCCTCCAGGCCCGCGCCGAGCGTGTCCTGATCGAGGGGGGCAGGGCGGTCGGCGTCCTCTGGCGCGACAAGGACGGGCAGGAGCATCGCTCCTACGCCAAGGGCGAGGTCATCCTCACCGCCGGCGCCCTCATCACGCCCAAGCTCCTGATGCTGTCCGGCGTGGGCCCCGCCGACCAACTCCGCGAACACGGGATCGCGGTCACTCACGACGCGCCCGGCGTCGGCCAGAACCTGATCGACCACCCGGAGGTGCCGATCATTTCCACGGCCAACGGGAAATACGGCTACTTCAACCAGGGCAACGGCTGGCGCATGGTCGCGAACGGCCTTCAGTTCAAGCTCTTCGGCACAGGCCGCATCCTCTCCGCGGGGGTGGAGGCCGGGGCCTTCGTCAACCCCACCGACCCCAGTGCCGATCCCACGATCCAGGCCTTCTGCGTGCCCATCGTCTATCTCGACCGCGACCTCCTCAAGGTGATGAAGGACACGCACGGCATGACGATCACCACGGTCGTCGTGAAGCCCCGCTCCCGCGGCTGGGTCAAGCTCCGGTCCGCCAACCCCGCCGACAAGCCTCTCGTCTCCCCCAACCTCCTCAAGGACCCCCAGGACCTGAGGGAGATGATGGACGGCCAGCGCTTCTTCCTCCGCGCCTTCCAGTCTGAGCCGCTGAAGTCCCGCATCGCCGAAATCAAGTTCCCCGACCCCGCCAAGCTCGACGACGACAGCCTCGCCGCCCACTGCAAGCGCATGGTCAAGACCAACTACCACCCGGCCTCGACGGCGCGGATGGGCGCGGACGGCGACCCGATGGCGGTGCTCGACGCCCGGATGCGCGTCCGCGGGATCGAGGGGCTGCGCGTCGCGGACATGAGCGCCTGCCCCAATATCAACGCGGGCAACACCACGGCCCCCGCGCTGATGCTGGGCAGCCGCTGCGCCGACTTTGTGATGGGCCTGGAATAAGGCCCCTCATGCCCCACCCGCGTCAAAGGATCGCTCTGGCGTCCACGCTCCGGCTCGCTATCTTCGGCCAGGGGAGGACCACCATGCCAAAGCTCATCCGTCTCTACGTCACCAGCGCCCTCGCGGGCTTCGCCCTCGCGCTGGCTTTCGTGGCCCTGCTCCTCGCGCTCGACGTGGCGAACCTGCGCCACCTCGTGCTCGGCACGCAGACGGGCTGGCTCGGCGGCCTCCTGCTCGTGGTCTTCAACGGGATCGTCTTCGCAGGCGTGCAGTTCGGCATCGCCATCATGCGCATGGCTGAGCCGGGAGATGACGCCCCACGCGGCGGCCTGCACCAGCCTGTGCTCATCCCCGTCCGGGCCGAACGGCGGCGTCCCTAACTCCGTCCACCCGGCGGCGGCCCGGCACGGTCCGGGTGGCCCGCCTGCGGCCCACGCTCCGCCGACGGCGCGGGCCGGTCATCCCATCGGTCCGACAGGATGCGCGCCGCATCCCCCTTCGGGTCCTCGTATTGCCGATGCCGCAGCGTCCAGACAAAGGCCCCCAGCCCCAGAAGGCCCAGGCCCAAGCTCACCGGCACGAGGAGAATCAGCACATCCATCAGCGCAACCTTAGCGCATTCAGCGTCACCGTCACGGACGACACCGACATGGCCAGCGCCGCGAGGAGCGGCGTCGCAAACCCCATCAGCGCCACCGGCACCGACACCACGTTGTACGCCGCCGACAGATAAAAGTTCTCCCTCATCCGCCGAACGGCCTGCCCCGCGATCCGCACCGCGTCCTCCACCGGCGCGATGTCCCGCCCCATGAGCACGATGTCCGACGCCGCCCGCGCCGCATCCAGCGCCGAGGCCGGGGAGATCGACACAAGCGCCTCCGCCAGCGCCGCCGTGTCGTTGAGCCCGTCGCCCACCATCAGCACGCGCCGCCCCCGAGAGGCCAGCGCCTTCACATAGGCCGCCTTCTCCTCGGGCCGCGCCTGCGCGACCGCCGCCGGAATGCCGAGCCGTTGCGCCAGCCCCTCCACCGCCGGACCCACATCCCCGGACACGAGGTGCAGGTCCAGGCCCCGCACCTTCAGCGCATGAACCAAGGCCTCCGCCCCGGGCCGCAGCGCGTCCGCGAATTCAAAGCTCACCGGCTCCTCGCCCCCGATCCGCAGCGTCGTCGCCGTGACCTCGCCCGCCTCCGCGCCCACCCAGTCCGCCCGGCCCAGCCGAACCCTCTGGTCCTGCCAGACGCCCTCGATCCCGTGCCCCGGAACCTCGCGGACCTCCGTCACATGCGCGGCCCGCAGCCCCATCGCGACGCAGCCCTTCGCCAGCGCCATCGCCAGCGGATGCGACGAGCCCTGCGCCAGCGCCAGCGCCACCCGCAGGTCGTCCTCGCGATGCGCGCCCAGGTCCAGCGGCTCCGGCGCGCCCAGCGTCAGCGTCCCCGTCTTGTCGAACACGACCGTGTCCACCTGCGCCAGCCGCTCCAGTGCCGTCCCCGACTTGATGAGGAGGCCCTTGCGGAACAGCTTGCCGCTCGCCGCCGTCACCACCGCCGGCACCGCGAGACCCAGCGCGCAGGGACAGGTGATGATGAGGGTCGCGGCCGAGATGTTGACCGCGAAACGGATGTCCCCGCCCGTTTGCCACATCCACCAGGCGAAGGCGCTGAACGACAGCGTGTGCACCAGCGGCGAATAGGCCCGCGCCGCCCGATCGGCGAGGGAGGTGTAGCGCGACCGCGCCTCCTCCGCGACCGCGACCAGCGCCGCGATCCGCGACAGCGACGAATCCCGTCCCGCCGCCGTGACCCGCACCGTCAGCGGCCCGGTCAGGTTCACCTCCCCCGCGCTCACCTGCGTCCCCAAGCCCGCCCGCGCGGGCAGCGACTCGCCCGTCAGCAGCGACCGGTCGATCTCGCTCGTCCCCTCCTCCACGATCCCGTCCGCCGGAACCCGCGCGCCGGGCCGCACGGAGATGAGGTCCCCCACAAGCAGATCCGACACGTTCACCGTTTCCTGCACGTCACCGACCAGCCGGATCGCGCGCGGCACCTCCAGGGCGGCCAGTTCCTGCGCCGCCGACCGCGCCGCGGCCCGCGTCATGTGGTCGAGGTAACGCCCCCCCAGAAGGAAGAAGGTCAGCATCACCGCCGCGTCGAAATACGCATGATGCCCCCCATTGAACGACTCGAAGATGGAGATCGAGGTCGCGAGCACGAGCGCGAGCGAGATCGGGAAGTCCATCCCGAGACGCCCCCGCCGCACCCCCGCCAGCGCCGAACGGAAGAACGGCTGCCCCGAGAACTGCACCGTCGGGATCGCGATCGCGCCCGAGATGAAGTGGAACATGTCCCGCGTCGCGTCGTCCGCGCCCGACCAGACGGCCACCGACAGCAGCATCACGTTCATCATGGCAAAGAACGCCACGCCC
>CADCUU010000359.1 GCA_902805995.1 uncultured Rubellimicrobium sp. | reverse complement strand
CGAGCATCATGACCCCGCGCTTCGAATACATGACGTTGTAGTTGAGGTCCTGGCTCAGGTCCTCCCACAGGTCGAGCGCGTGGTCGTAAAGCTTGGCGCTCTCGTCATACAGGTAGTTGGACCGGATGATCGTGGTATTGCGCCCGGTGTTCCCGCCGCCGAGCCACCCCTTGTCGATCACCGCCACGTTGGTGATCCCGTGCTCCTTGGCGAGGTAGTAGGCCGCCCCCAGCCCATGCCCGCCCGCGCCGACGATGATGACGTCGTACTCCGCCTTGGGCTGGGCGTCGGGCCACTGCTCCCGCCAGTTCCTGTGCCCCGAAAGGGCGTTCTTGAGGAGAGCGAAGGCGGAGTAGTGGGTCATGGTCACAGGCTCTCTCGGTCGGGACGCGCCGGATGATGGCGCATCTTGCACGGCGCGCGGCGCGGGGCCTGTATCCTCGCGTCATTCTGGTTGTACAATCGCGTCAGCCCCCCGGAGACGATCACGATGCACCCCCCCGCCCCGCGCCTGCGCATCGGCTTCATCCTCGCCCCGCGCTTCACACTTTGCGCCTTCGCGAACTTCGTGGACGTGCTGCGCCTCGCCGCCGACGAAGGCGACCGCTCCCGCCCGATCCTCTGCCGCTGGGCCGTGCTCTCCCCCGACCTCGCCCCCGTGCAGTCGAGCTGCGGCATCCGCATCACCCCCGACGAACGCCTGGGCGACCCGTCCCGCTTCGACTACATCGTCGTCGTCGGCGGCCTCGTGGACGAGATCGAGCGCCTGCACCCCGACCACGCCGCGTTCCTCCGCCGCGCGGCCCAGGCGGGCGTCCCCCTCGTCGGCGTCTGCACCGGCGCGTTCATCCTGCACCGCGCGGGCCTCATGTCCGGCTACAAGGCCTGCGTGAGCTGGTTCCACCACGAGGACTTCCTGACGGAGTTCGACGGCCTCCTCCCCGTTTCCGACCGCATCTTCGTCGTGGACCGCGACCGGCTCTCCTGCTCGGGCGGGGCGTCGTCCGCGCATCTCGCGGCCTTCCTCGTGGACCGCCACATCGGCCCCGCCGCCGCCCGAAAAAGCCTCGCCATCATGATCATCGACGAGGCCCTGGGCGCGGACCGTCCCCAGCCCGGCCTCCCTCTCGACCTGTCCACCCAGGAGCCGCTGGTCAAGCGCGCCCTCCTCCTCATGCAGCAGTCGATGGACTCGCCCCCGACCGTGGCCGACATCGCTCAGCGCCTGGGCGTCGGCCGCCGCAAGCTGGAGCGTCACTTCACCGAGGCCCTGCGCGTCACCCCGCGAGAGGCCGACCGCCGCATCCGCCTTGCCCAGGCCCGGCACCTTCTGTCACGGACCGACCGCTCCGTCGCCCGCATCGCCGCCGAGACGGGGTTCTGCGACGCCTCCCATCTTATCCGCGCCTTCCGCGAGGCATGGGACACCACCCCCGAAGCTTGGCGCCGCGCCCATCGGGCGGAGCCGACGACCCCCTGAGCCCGCCACAGTTGCGCCATTTTCCGCGCGGGCCCCCGACTTCGCGCTTTGGAACGAAACGGGAACGTGATACCTTGTGATCCACCGACAGGAGGAATCACCCATGACCCCGATCCCCTATCTTTTCTTCAAGGGCTGCTGCGAGGAAGCGATCCGCGCCTATGCCCGCGTCTTCAACTCGCCCGATCCGCAGATCATGTACGCCAAGGACGCGCCCCCGGAGGATTCGATGGGCGAGCAGCCGACCGCCGTCATGCACGCGGCGCTCAAGATGGGCGACGGCTGGCTCTACGCCTCCGACTTCTCCCGCGCCGACCGCATGGCCGGGTCCGCGATCAACGTGACCATGCCCGACGTGGCCCAGGGCCGCCGCGTGTTCGAGGCGCTGTCGGATGGGGGCGAGGTGGAGATGCCCTACGGCCCCACCTTCTGGGACCCGGGCTTCGGCAGCCTCACCGACCGCTGGGGCACCCGCTGGATGATCTCCACCGAGGCCGGAGCGGGCGCATGACACCACGGATGATCTCCACCGAGGCCAGGGCGGGCGCATGACGCGACGCAGGGTCCCCGTCGGGGCGCGCGCCGCATGACCCTCGCCGCCCGCTTCCTCGACGTGATCGAGGGGGACATCCTCCCCCTCACCCGCCAGGGCGTCGCCCAGGGCAACAAGGTCTTCGGCGCGGCAATCCTGCGCAAGGACGACCTGTCCCTCGTCCTCGCGGAGACCAACAACGAGACCGAGAACCCGCTCTGGCACGGCGAGGTTCACTGCCTCAAGCGCTTCCACGAACTGCCCCAGCCCCCCGATCCCAGGGACCTGCTGTTCCTGTCCACCCACGAACCCTGCACCATGTGCATGTCCGCGATCGCCTGGGCGGGCTTCGACAACTTCGCCTACTTCTTCTCCCACGAGGACTCGCGCGACGCCTTTGCGATCCCCCATGACCTCCGCATCCTGCAGGAGGTGTTCGGCCTGCCCCCCGGCGGCTACCGGCACAGCAACGCCTTCTGGACCGCGACCGCCATCCGCGACCTCGTGGCCCACGACCCCGGCCGCGCGGCCCTGGATGAGCAGTCCGCCCGCATCCGCGCCGCTTACGACGACCTGTCCGCCGCCTACCAGTCGGGCAAGTCCGCCAACGCCATTCCCCTCCGCTGAGGAGCCATCATGTCCATCCATCCCTATATCCACTTCCAGGACGGTCGCTGCCGCGAGGCGATGGCCTTCTACGCCGAGGTCCTCGGCGGCACCGATCTCATGCTGTCCCGCTACGCCGAGCTGCCCGAAAGCCCCGAGGCCTGGAAAGGCTCGGACCGCATCATGCACGCGCGGATGCGGGTCGGCGACGGGATGCTCATGGGCGCCGACGACGCCCCCGGCGCCGCGGGCGAGCCGCAGCAGAGCGTGTCCATCATGCACGCCCCTCGCGACGCGGAGGCCGGGCGCCGCATCTTCGACCGGCTCTCCGAGGAAGGGTCCATCGTGGTGCCCTATGGCCCGACCTCCTGGTCGCCGGGTTTCGGGATGCTCAGGGACCGCTTCGGCACCCACTGGATGCTGTCCACCACGCCCGCCGCCGAGCCGCCCGCCGCCGAGCCGTCCTCCGACTCCGTCGAGGAGGCCGAGGCACACCCGACCTGACCGGGCTCCTCTCCTCCCGTTCCAAAGCCTGCGTCCCAGACGCGACCCCGCTCGTCCAGCAACAGCCCTAGCCTGACGCCTGGCCCGATCCCACGGGCCAGCGCGACAGGTCAGGGCGCAAGCGCCGCCAAGTCACCACCACCGCCTTGCCTTTCCGTCCCCGCTGTCGCATCCCGCTTGCAAAACGGGGGACGCTGCCAATGACCAGGCCTGTGACAAGGATCGACGACACCTTCGCCCGGCTCCGCGCCGCGAACCGCAAGGCCTTCGTGGCCTATGTCATGGCCGGCGACCCCGACTACGACACCTCGCTCCGGATCGTGCTGGGCCTGCCCGCGGCGGGCGTGGACATCATCGAACTGGGCCTTCCCTTCACCGATCCCATGGCCGACGGCCCGACGATCCAGCTCGCCGGGCAGCGCGCGCTCGCGGCGGGCCAGACGCTCGACCGCACGCTCGACATCGCCCGCGCCCTTCGCGCCACCGGCGACCAGACGCCCATCGTCCTCATGGGCTACTACAACCCCATCTCCTCGCGCGGGGTGCCCCTCTTCCTCGAACAGGCGAGGGAGGCCGGCATCGACGGCCTCATCGTCGTGGACCTGCCGCCGGAGGAGGACGCCGAGCTTTGCCTCCCCGCCCAGGCGGCCGGCCTCAACTTCATCCGCCTCGCCACCCCCACGACCGACGACCGCCGCCTTCCCAAGGTCCTCCAGAACACCTCGGGCTTCGTCTACTACGTCTCCATCACCGGCATCACCGGCTCCGCCGCTGCCCAGGCCACCGACGTCGGCCCGGAGGTCGCGCGCATCAAGTCGCAGACCGACCTCCCGGTGATCGTGGGCTTCGGCATCCGCACGCCCGAAACCGCCCGCGACATCGCCTCCGTGGCCGACGGCGCGGTGGTCGGCTCCGCCATCGTGAGCGAGATCGCCCAGGGCCGCTCCCCGGAGGAGGTCCTGGCCTTCGTCCGCTCCCTCGCCGAAGGCGCCCACGCCGCCTGACGCTCGCCCCCGTCCCGAGATCTCAGGCGCGACCCCTCGGGCCGCGTCACCTCCGCCGCATTGCGCCGCCCCGGCCACGTTGCTACCCCTTCGCCACCAAGGGGGGAGCGCCGCCATGCCCGTCATCACGAACATCGCCGATCTCAAGGCGCTCCACCGCCGCCGCACGCCCCGGATGTTCTACGACTACTGCGAGTCGGGCAGCTGGTCCGAACAGACCTTCCGCGACAACGTCACCGATTACGAGAAGCTCCGCTTCCGCCAGCGCGTCGCCGTGGACATGTCGAACCGCACGCTGGCCTCCACCATGCTGGGCCAGCCCGTGTCCATGCCCGCCGCCCTCGCCCCCATCGGCTCCCTCGGCATGCAGCACCCGGATGGGGAGATCCTCGCCGCCCGCGCCGCCGCCAGGTTCGGCATCCCCTTCACACTGTCCACCATGTCCGTCTGCTCCATCGAGGACGTGCGCGAGCATGTCCCCGAGGCGCCCTTCTGGTTCCAGCTCTATGTCATGCAGGACGAGGTTTTCGTGGACGAGCTCATCGAGCGCGCCCGCGCCGCGAACTGCTCGGCCCTCGTCCTCACGCTCGACCTCCAGCTCCTGGGCCAGCGGCACAAGGACCTCAAGAACGGCCTCTCGACCCCGCCCAAGGTCACGGTCCGCAACATGCTCGACTTCGCCACGCGGATGCGCTGGTCGATGGGCATGGCGCAGACGCCCCGGCGCACCTTCCGCAACATCGTGGGCCATGCCAAGAACGTGGGCAACCTCGCCTCCCTCTCCTCCTGGGCCAACGAGCAGTTCGACCCCCGCCTCGACTGGCCCAAGGTCGAACGCATCCGCGAGAAGTGGGGCGGCAAGTTCGTCATCAAGGGCATCCTCGACCCTCAGGACGCGCGCCTCGCCGTGCAGGCCGGGGCCGACGCCATCGTCGTCTCCAACCACGGCGGGCGGCAGCTCGACGGCGCGCTCTCCTCCATCCGCGTCCTCCCCTCCATCGTCCGCGAGGTGAAGGGAGAGACGGAGATCTGGCTCGACGGCGGCCTCCGCTCCGGCCAGGACATGCTCAAGGCCATCGCCCTTGGCGCCGACGCCACCCTGATCGGCCGGTCCTACGTCCACGGCCTGGGCGCGATGGGGGAGGCCGGCGTCACCAGCGCTCTGGAGATCCTCCGCAAGGAGATGGACTTCACCATGGCGCTGTGCGGCCGCAGGGACATCCGCGACGTGAACCGCGACATCCTCCTCGTCCCCAAGGACTTCGAGGGGGAGTGGGCCGACAACGCCTAGGGTGCGCGCCAGCATGCACCCCCTCTCCCAAAGGGGGCTGCGCCCCGGGCCGGACCTCAGCCCGTCCTGAAAGCAGAGATGGGACGGCCCCCCGACCCTCGCCGCTTGCCCCCGGCCCCGCCCTGCCCTAACCCCCCGCGGACCACGCGACAGGGGGATCCGCCATGGCCACCACCACGACCGCCCACACGCCCGACCCTCTCTTCGACCTGCGCTGGAACCGCGCCCTGCGGGACCTGCGTGGCCCCCTCGCCCGCCTCTGCGGCCAGCGCCACGACCTGAAGACGCTCCTGGCCCGCCTCCGCGACATGGCGGAGTCCCACTGGCGCGCCCGCCCCGCAGACCTCAAGGCGCTGGACCTTTCCCGCGACCTCGACCCCGACTGGTTCCAAAGCCAGGACATGGTCGCCTATGTCGCCTACGCCGACCGCTTCGCCGGCACCCTGCCCGAGCTTCCCGCCCATATCCCCTACCTGAGGGATCTCGGCGTCACCTACCTCCACCTGATGCCCTGCCTCATGCCCCGCCCAGGACAGAGCGACGGCGGCTACGCGGTCATGGACTACCGCCGCATCGACCCGAAACTCGGCACGATGGACGATCTCGAATCCGCCGCGCGAGCCTTGCGCGCCAGCGGCATCTCCCTCTGCCTCGACCTCGTCCTCAACCACACCGCCAAGGAGCACGCCTGGGCCGAGGCCGCCCGCGCCGGCGACCCGTTCTACCAGGCCTTCTACCGGATGTTCGACGACGACCGCCTCCCGCAGGAGTACGAGCGCACCCTCATCGACATCTTCCCCGACCAGGCCCCCGGCTCCTTCACCTGGTACCCCGATCTGGGGAAATGGGTCTGGACCACCTTCAACGAATACCAGTGGGACCTGAACTGGGAAAACCCCGAGGTCTTCCTGGCGATGCTCGACACGATCCTCCACCTCGCCAACAAGGGGGTGGAGGTGTTCCGCCTCGACGCCGTGGCCTTCATGTGGAAGCGCCTGGGCACCACCTGCCAGAACCTGCCGGAGGTTCACGACCTCCTCCAGGCCATCGTCCAGGCCACCCGCGCGGCCGCCCCCGGCGTCATCCACAAGGCCGAGGCTATCGTCGGCCCCCGCGACCTCGTCCCCTATCTCGGCCAGGGCCGTCATGAGGGGCGCGTGAGCCACCTCGCCTACCACAACAACCTCATGGTCCAGTTCTGGTCCTCGCTCGCCTCCCGCGACACGCGGCTCATGACCCACACCCTGCGCACCCACTTCCCCGAGGGCTTCCGCCGCGCGAGCTTCGCCACCTATCTCCGCTGCCACGACGACATCGGCTGGGCCATCACGCCCGAGGACGCGGCCCACATCCCCCACATGCAGGCCCCCCTGCACCGCAACTTCCTCGCGGATTTCTACAACGGCAGCTTCCCCGGCACCTTCGCGCGCGGCGCCGACTTCCAGACCAACCCCGAGACCGGCGACCGCCGCACCAACGGGAGCCTCGCTTCCCTCGCCGGCCTCGAACAGGCGCTCGAATCCGGTGATCCCATCCTCCTCGACCACGCCATCGCCCGCATCCTCATGGGCCACGCCCTGATCGCGAGCTTCGGGGGCCTGCCTCTCCTCTACATGGGCGACGAACTCGGCCTCGTGAACGACCACTCCTACGCCGCCGACCCCGACCTGGCGGAGGACGGCCGCTGGATGCACCGCCCCATGATGGACTGGTCCCTGGTCGAGCGCCTGCCAAGGGACCCCGACAGCCCCGCCGCCCGCATCCATCGCGGCGTTCGCGCCATCCTCGCCGCCCGCAAGCGGGAGGGAGCCTTCGCGGCCCATGTTCCCACGCGCATCCTCGACACCGGGACCCGCGCGCTCTTCGCCTATCTGCGCGCCGACGACCACACGCCCGTCACCTGCGTCGTCAACTTCACCGAAGACCCACAGACGCTAGGCCCTCAGACGCTCGGCCTCAAAGGCCCGCTCCACGACCTTCTGTCAGACCAGGCCATGCCCGAAGGCCCGCTCCATCTGCCGCCCTACGCCGCCCTCTGGCTCCGGTAGGGTGCGTGCTCGCACGCACCGCTTGCCCCCAAGACGCTTGCAGGGAGAGCCGCGCGGCGCCTGCGATCACACCACCGCCATGACCGGCCGCCGCGACAGCACCAGCGACAGCGGCACCGCCATCGCCACCAGCACCGCGACGACCGTGAAGGCCCAGCGCAGCCCAAAGCCCTGGCTCACCAGCCCCATCAGCACCGGCGCAAAGAAGAAGCCCGAGAACCCCATCACCGCCGCCCGGCTGATCGCCTCCGTCCGGAAATGCGGCGCGACCATCTTGCCCACCAGCGCAAGGCCCATGGGTCCGATGACCGACACGCCCAGCCCGAACATGCCAAAGCCCAGATAGGCCACCAGGGGCGCGGGCGCCCAGGCCGCGACCAACGCCCCCGCCGCCGCGAGGGCCGAGGCCATGACCACCACCTGCACCTCGCGCAGCTTCTCCGCCACCGCCTGCCCGCCGAACCGCCCGAAGGACATGGTCAGCCCCAGCATCGCGGGCCCCAGCGCCCCTTCCGCCGCGCGCCCGCCCAGCGTCCGCTCGATATGCAGCGCGCTCCACGACTCCGTCGCGGCCTCGGTCATGAAAGCCGACAGCACCACCCCCCCGCACAAAAGGATCGGCACCAGCGGATACCGCCCCCGCCCGCCTTCGGGATGGGGCACCACATGCGGCTCCATCCGCATCCGGGGCGCGAGGGCCAGGATCACGAACAGGCTCACCCCCGCGATGGCCAGCGACGGCGCTGCGCCCAGCTCCCGCATCACGCCCGCATAGACCGCGCCCACCGTATAGCCCACGGAGAACATCCCATGCGCCGCGTTCATCAGCGGCCGCCCCAGTTGCGCCTCCAGCTCCGACACCCTGGAGTTCATCGTCACATCCAGGAGCCCGGAACAAAGCCCCACCGCGATCAGCGACAGAAAGAAGAACGCGGGCACCCCCATCAGCGCGGGCAGGCTCCAGGCCAGCGCAAAGGCCACCGCCAGCAGCGGCATCGCCCGCGCCCCCAGCATCCTGTCCGTCCAGGGTGCGATCCACATCGCGGAGACGAGCCCCACCGCCGAGCCCAGGAGCAACAGCCCGAACGTCCCGTCCTCCACGCCGAGCCCCGCCTTGATGACCGGCACATAGGCCGCAAAGCACCCCCAGAAGAGCCCGAGCGAGACAAAGGCCAGGGAAGGCCGGATCGACAGGCGGACGGCGGCGACGACGGACATGGAGGAAACCTCGGACAGCGACGCAGGCTTGTCGCAAGCGTCAGCCGCCCCCGCAAGCCGACCGACCGATCATCTTTCGTGTCCGGCTGAAACATGCGTGGCGATGGAAGGCCGCCTCGCGCCCCGTCTCGACGCCGGGCGCACTCCCGCAATGGCGTCCCGCGCTATGACCTTCGGTCGGCCCCCCGGACGAGCCCTCGTCATCCAGCCCCCCAGCACGCGCTTCCGCCCGGGCGCTCAGCGCTGAGGCCCTCGGGCGGGTCCACGGTCGCCCGGAGCGGCGACTCGTCCGCCCTCGACCTCCCAGGCTGTCCTCCGGGCGCGCCCCAGCCCGGGCTCGGGCCCGGGCGCTCAGCGCTGATGACAGCCCCCCGGGCTGTCCTCCGGGCGCGCTTCGCCCACTTCCCTTCCCGCCCGTCCCCTGCTAAGGCGGCGCCCTCGGAGCCGGGCCGCGCACCCTTGGAGGGCGGCCCCTTTATTATTTGGAGACACACCATGGCTGGAGAGATCATCGATCTCGTGGCCCAGGTTCGCGCGGGGACGGGCAAGGGGGCCGCTCGCGCTGCTCGCCGTGAAGGCGCAGTACCTGGGATCGTCTACGGCGGCGGCGCAGAGCCCCTGCCCATCAATCTCGAATTCAACGCGCTGATGAAGCGGCTCAAGGCGGGCCACTTCCTGTCGACCATGTTCAACCTCAAGGTCGAAGGTCGCCCGGACGAGCGCGTCGTCTGCCGCGGCGTGCAGCGTCACGTCGTCAAGGACCTGCCCACCCACGTGGACCTGCTCCGCATCTCCCCCACGACCCGGATCAACCTCCTGATCGACGTCGTGTTCGAGAACCACGCAGCCTCCCCCGGCCTCAAGCGCGGCGGCACCCTCGTGGCCGTGCGCCCGCAGGTCCAGCTCGAAGTGACCGCCGGCGACATCCCGGACCACATCACCGTGGACCTCTCGGGCCGCCAGATCGGTGACGTGATCCACATCCAGGACATCACGCTCCCCGCGGGCGCGACGCCCACGATCGACCGGAACTTCGTGATCGCGAACATCTCCGCGCCGTCGGGCCTGCGCTCCTCGGACAACGAAGGCGAAGCCGAAGAGGCGTAAGCCCCTTCCTTGGCCCAGACCTCCGGACGGGACCCTTCGGGGTCCCGTTTGCATTTCCGGGACCCTACCGCGCCCAAGGGTCCCGCCCGCGCCTCAGTGCCCCACCGTGGCCGAGAAGAAGTTCACCACCAGCACCCCCGCCAGGATCAGCCCCAGTCCCAGCACCGCCGGCGCATCCAGCGTCTGCCCATAGCCCAGCCACGCCACCCCCGCGATCAGCACGATCCCCAGGCCCGACCAGATCCCATAGACCACCCCCGTCGGCAGCACCTGCAAGGTGAGCGACAGGAGCCACAGCGACAGCGCATAGCCCAGGCCCGCCACGACGCTCGGCCACAACCGGGTGAGGCCCGCCGACCGCGACAGCGCCGTGGTGGCCACGACCTCCAGCACGATGGCCAGGGCCAGGATCAGATAGGTCGCGGTCCGGCCCATGGGCGCCTCCATTATCGAGCCCTGCTACCTCACACACGCCCCGACCCCAAGCCGTCACCGCCGCGACACCCGGACGCCCCAGCGCGACCTGCCGTGTTCCCTTGGGCCCCGCCCCGCGCTACATCCCCCTGCATGAGACTCTGGGTCGGACTCGGCAATCCCGGCGCGAAATACGCCGGCAACCGTCACAACATCGGCTTCATGGCCGTGGATCGCATCGCCGAGGCGCATGGCTTCGGCCCCTGGCGCTCGCGCTTCCAGGCCCTGACGGCTGAGGGGACGCTCGCGGGCAATAAGGTCATGCTGCTCAAGCCGCAGACCTTCATGAACCTGTCCGGCCAATCGGTGGGCGAGGCCATGCGCTTCCTCAAGCTCGCCCCCCTGGAGGTCACCGTCTTCCACGACGAGATCGACCTCGCCCCCGCCAAGCTCAAGGTCAAGACCGGCGGCGGCCATGCGGGCCACAACGGCCTGCGCTCCCTCCACCAGCATATCGGCGACGCCTATCACCGCGTGCGCCTGGGCGTGGGCCATCCCGGCCACAAGGACGCCGTGCCCGGATACGTCCTCCACGACTTCGCCAATGTCGACCAGCCCTGGCTCGACGACCTCCTCCGGGGGATCGAGGACGGCGCCCCCGCGCTCGCCCAGGGCGACTGGGCCGCCTTCCAGAACAAGGTCGCCCTGCGCCTCAACCCGCCCCGCCCCGGCAAGCCCGCGCCCGACACGCAAAAAGCTGACGCACCCAAGGCCGACGCCGAGCCCCCCCGCCAACCCTCCGCCGACCCCCGCGCCTCCGCCACCGCGCCCAACGGAGCCCCGGCCGAGGACGCCCGCTCCCCCCTCCAGCGCCTCGCCGACCGCTTCCGATGACCGGGTCCGCCCTTCCCCAGGCCCTCCGCGCCCAGGCGCGCGCCTGCGCCGATCTGGGCTCCCCCTTCACCGCCCGCCTCCTCGACCTCCTGGCCGAGGACCTCACCCCCGACTCCCCCCTCGGTCAGCGCCTCTTCCACTGGCCCGGCGACATCGGCCCCTCCGCCGCCTCGGTCCCGCTCCGCCTCGCGGGCGCGCTGCACGCCCTGGTCCTGTCCGGCAACGCCCCTGGCCTCGCCGCCGCATACCCGCCGCACGACGCGCCCGACGACGCCCTTAGCGCCGCCCTCCTCCAGGCCCTCCACGACCACGCCGCCACGATCGACCGCGTCCTCGACAGCCCGCCCCAGACCAACGAGGTCGCGCGCAGCGCCGTCCTGCTCGCCGCCGCCGCCTGGCTCGGCGCCCGCCACGACCTGCCCCTCCGCCTCTCCGAACTCGGGGCGAGCGCCGGGCTCAACCTCAACTTCGACGCCTTCGCCCTCCAGGCCGGCCCCACACGGCTCGGCCCCGCCGATCCCGCGCTCACCCTCGCCCCCGACTGGCGCGGCCCGCCGCCCCCCGACCAGCCGATCGAGGTCACGGACCGTCGCGGCGTGGACCTGTCCCCCATCGACCCATCCGATCCCGCCGCCCGCCTGCGCCTGCGCGCCTATGTCTGGGCCGACCAGACCGAACGCCTCCACCGCCTCGACCGCGCCTTGGCCCTGCCCCCCGCGCCGGTGGACCGCTCCGACGCCGCCCCCTGGCTCGCCCAGCGGCTGGAGGAGCCCCAGCCCGGCACGCTCCACCTCGTCTACCACACCGTCGCCTGGCAGTATTTCCCGCCCGAAACCCAGGCCGCCTGCACCGCCGCGCTCGAACAGGCCGGCGCCCGCGCCACCCCCGACACCCCCCTCGCGCATCTCGGGATGGAGGGGGACGGAGCCTCCCCCGGCGCCGCTCTCACCCTCACCCTCTGGCCCGGCGGCGACACGGTCCCCCTCGGCCGCGCCGACTTCCACGGCCGCTGGGTGGAGTGGTCCGCCCCATCGCCCTAACCCAGTGCAGCCCGACCCCACGGTCGCCCGCTCCCCCGACGTCGTGACCGGGTCAGGCTTGCCCCGCCCGCCCCGCCTGGCGCATCATCCCCCCGTCCTAAGGAGGCACGCCATGGACCCCGATCCCTCGATCAACGTGCTGGGCACGGAACTCGCCCCCTGCTCGACACGCCCCATGACCGGCTTCTTCCGAAACGGCGCCTGCGACACCTGCGCCCAGGACCGCGGTTCGCACACCGTCTGCGCCGTGATGACCGCCGAATTCCTGGCCTACTCGAAATACGTGGGCAACGACCTGTCCACCCCCCGGCCTGAATTCGACTTCCCCGGCCTCAAGCCCGGCGACGCCTGGTGCCTCTGCGCGGGCCGGTTCCTCCAGGCGCACGACGAAGGCTGCGCCCCGAACGTCCACCTCGCCGCCACCCACGCCCGCGCGACCGAGGTTGTGTCC
>CADCUU010000358.1 GCA_902805995.1 uncultured Rubellimicrobium sp. | reverse complement strand
CAGCACTGCTGGCAGTGTCGGTGCAGTGGTCCTGATCGGCCTGCTACGCTGGCATCGGGGCGGCCGATATGATCTGGGTCCGGGCGGTTCGCCCTGTCTGCCAACGCAAGGATCCACCGATGATCGTCCGCAACAAGCCGGGCCTTTGGGAACTGGCCTTCGCGATGCGGGGCTCGGTCCTGCCGCATATCGCGCGACCCCTGCTGTCGCTGATGATCATCGCCGCTGTGATGGTCTGGGTCGAAAGCACGTGGCACCCGCTTCCGGTCATCGAGGCTACTCCGTTCACCGTGTTCGGCATCGCGCTCTCGCTGTTCCTGGGTTTTCGTAACAACGCGGCCTATGACCGCTGGTGGGAGGCGCGCCGTCTTTGGGGCGGACTTCTGGCGGACATGCGTGCCTTTGCGCGTGAGGCGGAGATCTTCGTCAGCGACGAGCCGGCACGGCGCGAGATGCTGGAAACGGCACTGGCGTTCCTCCATCTCCACCGCGGGAGCTTGCGGCGGCAGGCGCACGACGCCGAAGTGAGGGCACAAGCGGGAGACCTGCTGGATACGCCACATCCGCCCGACGCGGCCCTGGATCGACTGGGGAGGCTGGTGGCCCTAGCCTTGAGGGGAGGAACGATGGACGGCTTTGGGGCGCGCACCCTCAGCGCCCGTCTTGCGAGTCTCGCACTCCAGCAGGCTGGGTGCGAGCGGATCGCGGGGACTCCGCTGCCTTACGTTTACTCGCTCCTGATCTATCGCACGACGTATCTGTACTGCCTGCTTCTTCCGTTGGCGCTGGTCGGCCCGGCGGGCTGGCTCACGCCCGTTTTCGTGGGAATCGTGGCATATGTGTTCCTGGGCCTCGCGGAGGTGTCGGAGGAGTTGAGCCAGCCCTTCGGCGAGAACCTCAACGCGCTCCCCCTAGATGCCATCTGCCGCACGGCCGAGATCAGCCTTGCGCCGCATCTGGGGCGAACTGCGCCGCCGCCGCTGATGCCCCAAGATTTTCACCTGGGGTGAGAGGGCCCTTGGATAGCGGCTTTGAAGGGCAGGGCGGATGCTCTTCGCCCGGAAGCGTCGATTTAAATGTGACGAGGGCAGTCGCCGTGAATTGGGATGCCTGTGAGCATGGCCGACTAGGTGTGAGGGGCAAAGCGCGGAGCCGCGTCGAGTTCCTGCCGTAATCGCGCGGGGTGGACAGGCTTACGTCCAATTTTGCGTCCGGGTGCCAATGCGTCTCCTGACGTATGTGTCACCCAGCCCACGAACGGGCGCGGGTCAGGGATTCCGCCATTGACGCCAAATTTCCTGTCGCGCAATTAGACTGACATCTTACGCCTAATTTTGTACGGACTGTGGTCTGTCAATACCGGCCGCAGACATATTTCGACCTAATGCAGAAAGCGTCAACGTGATGTGCAATCACTTGCCCGCAAAACCGGAGATATTTGCAATGAAGATTTTCGCTATTGCCGCTGTTCTTTTCTCATCATGGATCGCGGCCGCTCAGGCGGAGGAGGTCACGGTGTCCCGTGCCCTCGCCGCGGGGAGCCTGCATGACGGCGCTCTCGACATGGTCGCGTACTGGACCGAAACGGCCGAGGGCGCGCTGGAGGTCACGGCGACCTTCCGTGACCGGGCGACGGATGACGAGCCGATGCGGATCGTGATGCCGATGCAGGACGGGGACGCGCTGTCCTTCGCCATGCCCGGCTACGAGGGCTCGCTTTATAGCTTTGCCCGGTCCGGGGAAGAGATCCGCATTTCCGTGGAGACTGGCTCCGACAGGCTCGCGTCTACGAACTGAACCGGAGCAGGCGCTAACGATTGCTCCCGCGGCGGTGTCGGGCGGCGGGAGGGTTGAGCGGCACTGGCCCCTGCATTGATATGCAGGGACGGCCTGATGCGCCTCAGCCCGAGGGCGGTTGCGCCGGATTATGCCGCGAAGCAGTGCGCAGGCCGGAGAATTCTGGTCCCGCCTGAAAGCGGCGGAGTAGACGATCGTGCTCGACACGTCCGGCGTGTTGTCTGTCGACCCTTAGAACAAGCAGGCGTCGGTCGGGGTTGACCTGCAGCGCTGCTGAGGTCGTCGGCTTGCCAGGGTTGAAGGACCGGAGAGTTGGACTTTGGCGAGCGAAGAAGCGTCCAGATGGGAGGGCCGATCGCCCTGCATGGGGGCAGGCTGGACCTGAAATGCGGAGGTCCCGGTGCCGGGTACTCGGTGCCTGCTCCGCCGATGCGAGTGGATTCAGGTGTGGATTAACGGGGGCCGAGCTAATTCCAGCGCGGCCTGTCCTCGTCCCGCCAATTTCACGCTTGACCGGAATGCGCGCAACTTGGCCTGGAACCTCGGAACGGTAGCTCCGGACCAAGGAAGAAGTGGGCAGGCGTGCCTTTGCGAGCACAGGATTTGGGCACCTTTGGTCAGAACCGGTCAGCACTGCGTCTCGATCCTGGGACTTCGCGATGCAGCAGCTAGACTGTCGGCGGCGTGGCCCTTCAAGGAGCAGACCATGGTGCCCATCGCGGACCACCCTTTGCGCTATCAGCTTGCGAACGAGCTGCATGCGCGGCCTTCGCCGGTCGCCGTAGCGCCTGGTTGGGCCGCCTTCCTAGCCTTGAAGGCCCCCGAAATGGCCACCCGGGACCGGGAGGCCGAGCGGCGGCATCTCCTCGCTCTTCTGGATCGCTTTGGCGCGCCGCATCCGCAGCCCGATGCGACGCACTGGTATGGGCGGCTGGGCCGCACTTGGCTGAAATGGGAAAGCCATACCGAGTTCGTGACCTACACCGCCATCGGCGACGGGCTGGACGGCCGCCCCTTCGACGCGACGCAGTTCGAGGCGCTGCCGCCGGACTGGCTCGCCCAGGCGCCGGGCCTTCGCCTCACCTCAGCCCTTATCCGGATCGAGCTGGAGGACCGCGAGGCGGAGATCAAGGCCCGGGCGGACGACTGGTTCGTGGCCGAATCCCTCGCCATGAGCTGGATCCTGGAGCGGGAGGTCGTGACGGCCGGGGACTTCCGCATCGACCCCGCGGGTCACATGCGGTTCGCGATCTTTGCCCGGCCGGGCGTGAGCGAGCAGCGCATCGGGCGC
>CADCUU010000357.1 GCA_902805995.1 uncultured Rubellimicrobium sp. | reverse complement strand
ACGCTCCGCCGCCCTCGTCGCCGCGCTGGCCGGGGATGCCGGCGGACGGGCCGCGCTGCTCGACGGCCTGCCCCTCCAGGGCACGCCCGAGTTCGACCGCACGGACGGGCTCCGCATGGTCTTCGGGAGTCGGGTTCTCCATATCCGCCCCTCCGGCAACGCGCCCGAACTGCGCGTCTATGCCGAGGCGGAGAGCCCGGACGTGGCCGACGCGCTCCTCGGTCAGGCGCTGGACCGGCTGCGCGCCGCGCTGGCCTGACGGGACCAGACCGGGCGCGCGTCCCGGCCCCGCCGCAACCCGGCCATCCTGCGACCACAGTGACCGCCGATCACGGATGCCTGCCCCGCCACCCCGCCGGGAAAGGAGCCTCCGCATGATCGCCCTTCCCGTCCTGATCGGTGCTCTGCCGCCGCTCCTGGCCCTGATCTCTCTCCTGGCGCTAGCCTGGGTGCGCCGCCGCGACCGCCTCCTCCAGACGGACGCTCAGCGACAGTGCCGAAAGCTCGCGGCGGACCTCGACACCCTCTACACCCGGGGCGAGGCGATCCGGCAACGCGCCCTCCTCGTGGCGCGCGTCTACGACCACGCCACGCCCGAGGAGCAGGCCGACCTGACGCTGGGCTGCTACCGCGACCTCGAACGCGTGGAGGCCCTGCGCGCCCGGCTGGGCACCGCCTCGAAAGGGGTGGAGCGCCTGCACGGCCGCCCCCTGCGCGACAGGCTCCTCGCGATCCGGGCCGTCACGGCCGAGATGGCCCGCCTGACCCATGACCTCGCCGACAGCAACGCCTTCTGGGCAAGCCAGCTTTCGGGCAGCCCCGGCATGGAGCCCTCGGCGCGCAGGACGGCCTGAGGGAGGGCTCAGTCAGGCGCGGGGTCGCTCGGGCTCCGGGTCACGCGCGACAGGGCAAAGCTCGCGACATCCTTGAGCACGTCGATCTCGCCCGGATGGAGGGGTTCGTGAAACTGGACGCCGACATCCTGCCCGTCGGACCACGCCACCCGAGCCCGGAGGCAGAGATGAAGATACAAGAGCGTCACCGGCGCGCCCGCAGGCAGCTCCCCCACACCGTTCAGGCGGGCGCCGCCGACGCTGACATTGCCCACCTGCGCGCGCAGGCTCTGGTCGCCGTGGAAGATCCTGATCGCGACGTCGGCGGGTAGTCGCTCGTCTCGCTCCTGCATCCTGCTCCCGCCATGCTCCATGTGGCCTCCCTGGGCAGCGCACTCCTTGCGCCGGACCGCGGCCAAACTGGGGCCGAACCAAGTCAGGGACGGAAGGGACCGAGCCATAACGACAAACCGGCCCGGACGTTCCAGCCGAACCGGCACGGAGCCGACAGGATCTGGCCGCACCACACCTTTGACGCCCTTCCCGGGTGGGGGGACTCCGGTCGCACAACCTTCGAGGGCACCCCAAGGGCGTGGCCGGAGGGGTCTGCGGAGGAACGCCCCGGGGCTGCGGAGGTTCCGCCCCAAGCCCCGCCGGATCCCATGACACCGGCGCGAGGAAGCGACGAATTGAAAGCGCGCGCTCAGGAGGTCGAGGTCTCGCCTGACCTGCGCTGGCTCGCTCGGGTCAAACCCGAGGCTATGAAATCCGGATGTCGACCGGCTTGGGCCGCCGCACCTGCCCGATCACCAAGCCAGGACAACTGCGCTCGCCACTTCCGCCAACACCCCGTTCGACGGAGCGCACCCTGATCACGGCCTTCGCGGGGACCCTCCCGGCACGGGCCATCCAGTTACCCGGGACATCCTTTCAGCGCCAACGCACTCCGTACTGCCAGCCCCCGCCCCAGCCCATGGAGCCCCTTGGCCCGGGTGGCCTACAGCCCCAGCGCGATCTCCCGCGCGCCCCGGTGGAGCAACTCCTCCACATGCGGGGCAAAGCTCCGCCAGACGGACAGGGTGAAGCGCTCCTCCCCCTCGCGGACCAGCACGGCCTGCACCCCGTCAAAGACGGTCCGCGCGCCGCGTCCGACCTCCATCCGCCCGACCTCCCGCGCGATCCCGATGGAAAGGAGGTCCAGCACGCCCGGTCCCTCAAGTCCAAAGGTCACCTCGCGGTCGGTGACCTCCACCAGCGCATGGGGAATGCCATCCAGCGGCGCGCCCCGGACCGCCCCGGCCTCGGGCCCGTCGATCTGCCATTCGTCGGGGCCGAGGCAGAGCGCCCGCAGCCCCCCCGCCGACGCGGTCCGCCCGATCCGATGAGGGAGGGCCACGCCCAGCGCCGCCCCCGCCGCCTCACGGTTCGCAGCGCGCAGGCGGAGGGAAAACCGCGCGGCAAGCGGCAGCACCTCGACGGTGACGGGCGGGAAGGAATGCTTCTGCACGGTCATGATATGCCTCTCAGACCTTGAGCCTCTGGCCGTCGGGATCGACGAAGGCGGTGCCGGTGACGCGGACCTTGAGCGTGCGGTCCGGCATGGGGATGTGCAGCACCTCGTCCATCCGGTCGCGCCCGCCTTCCAGCAGGGCCATGGCGATGGACCGGCCCAGCGCCTCGGACCAGTAGGACGACGTGACGTGCCCGATCATCGTCATGGGCTTGGGCTCGCTCGGGTCCACGACGATCTGCGCCCCCTCCTCCAGCACGATCTTCGGGTCCTCGGTCAGCAGCCCGACAAGCTGCTTGCGCCCCCTGGCCACGATGTCGGGCCGCGTCAGCGACCGCTTGCCCACGAAGTCGCGCTTCTGCTTGCCGATGGCCCAGTCGAGGCCCGCGTCGCCCGGCGTCACGGTCCCGTCCGTGTCCTGCCCCACAAGGATGAAGCCCTTCTCGGCCCGCAGGACGTGCATCGTCTCGGTCCCGTAGGGGGTGATGCCATGGGCCTGACCGGCGGCCCGGATCGCCTCCCACAGCGCGCGGCCGTGGCGGGCGGGGACGTTGACCTCGAAGCCCAGCTCGCCTGTAAAGGACACGCGGAACAGCCGTGCCGGGAACCCCGCCACCGTGCATTCCGCGACCGCCATATGCGGGAAGGTCGCGTCCGACAGGTCCAGCCCCTCGACCAGGGGCTCCAGCACCTTGCGTGCGTTCGGCCCCTGCACCGCGACCACCGCCCACTGCTCCGTGGTGGAGGTGAGCCAGACGTCCAGCTCCGGCCACTCGGTCTGGAGGTAGTCCTCCATCATG
>CADCUU010000356.1 GCA_902805995.1 uncultured Rubellimicrobium sp. | reverse complement strand
TTCGTGCCGATCGGCGCGGGTTCTTGGGTGCCCTTGGTGACCGGGGCGGTTCATAATGCCCCATTCTTTGCTCTTGGCGTGATCATATCCAGGGTTGGCCTGCCCTTCCGAGGTCTGCTCGCCATCACCGTGGCCGTGCTCACCTTCATCTTCATGGAATGGCTTGCTCTCGAGGAACCTCAGTCCAGAGCCGTGACGCTGCTTGTCGGGGCCGCAGTCAGTATCTCGGTGTGCGTTCTTGTTTCCGAGGTGAGTCGGGCTTCCGGGACGTCCAGGATCATGGCTCTGATCGGATCTATGGGGCGGCTTTCGATGGCGATCTATCTTTCGCATACGATCTTCTCGGCCGGAGCGAGGATCATCTTGCAACAAGCCGGGATTACCAGTCCTCCCCTGCACATCCTGGCGGCCTTGGTGTTCGGATTGGTTGGCCCGCTCCTTCTCTTCAAGATCGCTCAGCGCACCGGGACCGTAAAGCTGCTGGGGTTCTGAAACCTGTGCTGCGCAGACATGGGAATGCTCAGCTCTCGGGAGCGTGGCGCATCACGCCGACGTCTAGCATTCTATCTTCAAAATCTTCCGAATCCAGCGAGTTCCAGGATTGTCAGTTCGTTCAGTGCATAATCCGAGCAAAGGCCGAGGCGCAGCGGACGGTGTCGGCTAGGCGGTCGAGGTTCGGCAAGTCGATCATACGACCAGAATGAGGCAGCCCCGTCCTGACCTCGAAAAGACAGGACGCAGGTCACGGCATCTCCGTGGGGTCCAACGCACCGTCCCGTGGCTGCATCGACGCAGGGTCACTCTGGCGGGGCGCCGCCTTCGAAGATTGCCTCGCCCCGGTAATCGACTTCGGCTTCCTGCATCTGGAGGTGCAGGCCGGTTCCTGTGAACGGGTGCGCGCGGGCCAGCACCTCGTCCACCTCGATGCCGAGGCCGGGAGCGTCGGAGGGGCGGATGAAGCCGTCCTCGACGTGGATCGCGCCCTTGATGAGGGCGGCGTGGAACGGCGTCTCGATGGTTTCGGCCATCAGCAGGTTTGGGATCGCGGCGGAAAGTTGGAGGTTCGCGGCCCACTCCACGGGACCCGCGTAAAGATGCGGCGCGACCTGGGCATTCGCGGCCTCGGCGAGCGCGGCGATCTTGCGCGTTTCCCATATACCGCCGGAGCGGCCCAGGGCGGGCTGGAGGATGGTCGCTCCTGCGGCCAGCGCTTGGGCGAATTCGCGCTTGGTCGTCAGGCGCTCGCCCGTGGCCACGGGCGTGCGGACGGCGGCGGCGACACGGGCCAGGCTGTCCATGTCGTCGGGCGGCACGGGTTCTTCGTACCATAGGCAGGAATAGGGCTCGATGGCCGTGCCCATCCGGATCGCGCCCCCGGTCGAGAACTGGCCATGCGTGCCGAAGAGGAGATCCGCGCGATCCCCCACGGCGTTGCGGATCGCGCGGCAGAAGGCGACGGACCGGCCGATGTCGGGCATGGGTGGCATGTGGCCGGACCGGATCGTGTAGGGGCCGGCGGGATCGAACTTCACCGCCGTGTAGCCCTGGGCCACGGTGTCGAGTGCGGCCTCGGCGGCCTGATCCTCGTCGGCCCAGAAACGGGGCAGGGCGTGGGAGGGGCGCGTGGGGTAGAGGTAGGTGTAGGCTCGGATCCGGTCGTTCACGCGCCCGCCGATCAGCGCGTGGACAGGACGGCCCCGGTCCTTGCCGACCATGTCCCAGCAGGCGATCTCCAGCCCCGAAAAGGCGCCCATGACCGTGGGATCAGGGCGCTGGGTGAAGCCGGAGCTGTAGGCCCGGCGGAACATGAGCTCCACGTTCTCGGGGTTCTCGCCCTCCATGTGGCGCTGGAACACGTCGCGGATCACGGCTGACATCGCGTCCGGGCCAACGGCGGCGGCGTAGACCTCGCCCCAGCCGGTGATGCCGCTGTCGGAGGTGACCTTCAGGAGGATCCAGTAGCGCCCGCCCCAGCCGGGGGCCGGGGGCGCGGTGACGATGATGTCGAGGTCGCGGAGTTTCATGCAGGCGATCCTGCCCGGGTGTGGGCCGGATTGCGGGGCGGAAAGCGACGCCGTCAGGTCGCTGGCAGGGCTTCGGGCTCGATGGTGCGGCGGAACAGCAGGAGGCACAGGATCATGAGGAGGGCACCCAGCGCATACGGCGCGCCATAAAGGTAGCCCCCCGGCACCGACGCGCCCCAGGCGAAGATGCCTGTCATGATGAGGGGGCCTACTACATGCGCGGCCGAGCGGCTGGAGGCGACGACGCCCAGCGCCTCCCCCTGCGCGTCCGAGGCGGCGAGGCGAGAGATGCGGGCCTGGAGGGCAGGCAGGATGACCTCGCCCAGCGCCGACAGCGGGCACAGGATCAGGGCGACGCGGCTGCCCGTCTCGTTGCCGGGAAGGGCGGCGAAGAGGACGAAGAACGCGAGCGAACTCGCGAAACCCAGGAGGATCGTGCCCCTCTCCCCGAACCAGCGCAGGTATAGGCCGATGCCGTAGCCCTGGACCCAGACCGCGACCACCCCGAAAGCCGCGAGCGACAGGCCGATCACGAAGGGGGACCAGCCGAACGCGGCCTTGGCCCAGTAGGCCCAGATCACGACGTAGGAGGTGAAGGCCAGCTCCGCCAGGAAGAGCACCGAGAGAAGCGGGAGCGCCCCGCGGAGCCGCCCGACCGCGCGGAAGGCGCCCAGCGGATTGGCGCGGGACCAGTCGAGGCGGCGTCGGGTCGCGTCTGTCACCGTCTCGGGCAGCGCCCACCAGCCGAAGGCGAGGTTCGCGGTGGCGAGGAGGGCGGCGGCCCAGAAGGGCGCGCGGGGGCCGACCTCTCCCAGCAGGCCGCCGATCACGGGGCCTAGGATGAAGCCGCCCATGAAGGCCGCGCCGAGCAAGCCGAAGGTCTGGGCGCGCCGGTCGGGCGGGGTGATGTCGGCCATCGCGGCGTTGCAGGTGGCGTGGGTGGCGGCGGTGACCCCGGCCAGCACACGCCGGAGCAGGAGGACCCCCATGCTCTGGGCGAGAGCGGAGCCCACATAGTCCACCGCCATGACCGCGAGTGACACAAGGAGCACGGGCCTGCGGCCGAAGCGATCAGACAGCGCGCCGATCACCGGTGCGCAGAGGAACTGCATCACCGCATA
>CADCUU010000355.1 GCA_902805995.1 uncultured Rubellimicrobium sp. | reverse complement strand
GCAGCGGCATCGCGGCAAGCGTCTGGAGCGGATACCGGAACAGCGCGTCGATCCCGTTCTTCCAGAGCAACCCGGGCGTATCCGCCCAAAGCGCCAGCCCCGCCGCGATGGCAAAAGCCGCAAGCGTCACCAGCAGGTGCACCTGATAGAGCGTCCAGGCTCGGGCCCAGACCCGGCGAAGGCCCGGCCAGGCCTCCCCGCCGGGACGGAAGGCGGGACCATAGGCAATCCCCGCTGACACACCCGACATCAGCACGAAGCCTTCCGCCGCGTCTGAGAAGCCCCAGTTCCGGATCGTCAGCCCTTCGTAGAAGTTGCCGGGCACGTGGTTCACGAAGATCATGGCGAGGGCTGCCCCGCGCAGCACATCGAGCCTAGGGTCCCGGGCGGACTTGACCCGTGGTGCCGCATCGGCCGCGAGGACGGGGGGCCCGGTCACGGGCGGAACCTGCTCACGCATGACGGACCTGCCGCGCGGGCAAGGGCGACATCCAGCGCGCCTCGATCGCTCCGGTCCGACGCGAGACTGCCGGGATCGCCAGCTCCTCCGGCGTGGCAAAGAGCCACGACGTGCTCGGCCGCGAAGTCCAGGCCACGAGGACCGGCGCCAGCAGCATCGGCCCCGCGAGCGGCAGAAGCCATAGGATCAGCCCAGGCGCCAGAACAAACGCTGTGCCAAGGAGGCCCGCGCCCCAAAGCGGGATCCACCACGACGCCCTGAAGCTCACCGCCCAGCCCAGCGTTCCGTCACCGCGCGCCTGCGCGGGCCAGCCCCCGTCCCGCCCCAGAAGGACCTGAACAACCGACCGCGCCTGGAACATCAGAAGCACCGGGGCCACAAGGCAGGACTGGAGGAGGTCCGCCACGACCGACGCCACAAGGTGCAAACGCCCCCCGAACCGCGCGGCCCGAGGACCCGCGCAAAGCACGACCAGCAGCTTTGGCCCGAACAGGAGAGCGAGCACGAGGCCGCCCAGCAGGGGCACGCCCTCAGGCGGCGCGGGCGCGACTAGGCTAAGGATCACGAAGCCAAGCCAGAGCGCAGAGGACGTGTAGGCAAAGATCCCCTGCGCAAAGACGAAGCGGCTCCAGGGCCGCAGCCCCGGCGCGAACAGGATGCGGGCGTGCTGCAGGTTGCCCTGGCACCAGCGGCGGTCGCGCTTGGCATAGGACAGGATGGTCTCCGGCCCTTCCTCGAACGATCCGCCCAGGTCCGTATCGAGCCGCACCGTCCAGCCCGCCCGTGCAAGAAGCGCGGCCTCGACATAGTCGTGGCTCAGCACATGGCCGCCAAAGGGCGGGGGTCCGGACAGCTCCGGCAGACCGCAGCTTTCGGCAAAGGCCCGGACGCGGATGGCGGCATTGTGCCCCCAGAACGGCCCGGTCGTCCCCTGAAGGCGCGACAGCCCCCGCGCAAAAACGGGCCCGTGGAACGCGCCCCCGAACGCCATCATCCGCCCAAAGCGGGACTGTGCGCCTAGGATCACCGGCGCGGTCTGGAGGAGGGCCAGATCCGGATCGCCCGCCATGCGCCGCAGCATCCGGGCAACGGTGTCCCCGGTCATCAGGCTGTCCGCGTCCAGTATCACCGCAATCTCGTAGGCGGCCCCCGATCGCCGGATGAACTGCTCGATATTGCCAGCCTTGCGGCCCCGGTTGTCGTCGCGACGGCGATAGAAGACGTGGCCAGATCCAACCGTCTCAGCCCTCAGGCGCTGAAAGCAGATCTCCTCCTCGGCCGCGACACCCGCGTCGCGCGTGTCGGACAGGATCGCGATATCCACCTGCGCGCCGAGTCCTGTAAGGTGCAACTCCGCCTCCATCGCGCCGACGCGGGCGAAGACGGCCCAGGGGTCCTCGTTGCAGATGGGGACAAGGACGACGGCGCGGCCCCGGAACTCCGCCTCGGGCACGGACGGGCCGCCGCCGGGCAAAAGGCCCAACACGGCCAGCACGGCCCCGAAGGCTAGCCAGAACGTCGCCAGGAACACGAGGACACCCTGCGCGACCGCGAGCGGGCCCGTGCCTTCGCCCCACAAAAGCAGTCCGGCGGCCGCAAGGGCCGCCAGCACCGACGCGCCTAGCGCGACGGCTCGGAGCAGGGCGGTCCGCGCTTCCATCCTAGCGGGCGAACCGTACGACGAGGCGCAGCCAGCGGACGCGCCAGCGCGGGCGCCGTTCCAGCACCTGTCGCGGCATGGCGAGCGGGGCCTCCGGCGGCAGGGCGTCGGTCCGAAGGTCCTGGAAGTAGGTCGTATCATCCAGCATCAGGCGTTCACCCATTGGCAGGCCCAGGTTTCCGACAGGTGCCGCTCGAACCCCGCGAGGTGAAGCAGGATCTCCACGGTCGCGTCCCGTTCGGCACTGACATCGAGCACCACGCGCCAGTCCCCGTTCTCCGGCAACCGGTCGAGCGTCGCGGACACCAGATGCCCGCCCGTCACCACGGCGACGGGCTGGATCGGAGCCCCCTGGGGAAGGTCGGCAATCGGCCCGCCACGGAAGTCCACGGCGAACTTGCGCGCGTTCTCCAGCGCCTCGATCCCCGACACGCCGCCCGCGCCGGCGCGGGTTGAGGCGACAACAGCGAGCGAGCCGTCGAGGTCGGGCGCAAGGTCACCCCAGCGCAGGGTATAGGCGTACTCGCGCGCCTCGCCCGCCTCGACCTTCGCCTCTGGAATCCAGAAGGCCACGATATTGTCGTTCGCTTCCAGCGCCGACGGGATCTCCACCAGACGCACCGCGCCCGGCCCCCAGTCGCCATGCGGCACGACCTCGACCGAGGGCCGCAGATCATAGCGCGCGCCAAGGTCTTGGTAGCTCTCGAAGTCCCGGTCCCGCTGGTACAGGCCAAAGCTGCGCGGGGTAGGTCCCGTGAAATAGGACGACGCGAGCCGATCCGGGTTGCCCAGCGGCCGCCACGTTGCCTCTCCGTCGGCCTGGACGATGCCCAGCCCTTCGCTGTCGTGGACGGCGGGCCGGTAGTCGTCGAAGTCCGCCCTGTTCTGGCCGTTGAACAGGAACATGGAGGTCAGCGGCGCAATCCCCAGTTCCTCCACGGCCTCGCGGAAGAACAGCCGGGAGGTCACGTCGATCTCGGTCACAGCGCCGGGGCGGACCACGAAGCGGAAGGCGCCGGTCAGGCTCGGCCCCTCAAGTGCGGCGTGGATCGTGGCGCTGTCTCCGTCGCGCGATAGGTAGAAGCGGGAAAAGCGCGGGAACTCCTCGGGCGCCTCGACCCAGGTGTTGATCGCGACTCCTCGGGCGCTCGCCCCATAGACGTCGTCGCGGCCCAAGGCGCGGAAGTAGCTCGCGCCCACGAAGGACACGACCTCGTCCGAGCGATCGGGTCGGTTCAACGGCCAGTTCAGCCGGAACCCCGCGACGCCCGGAAGCTCGCCGTGCTCCGGCACCTTGCCGGCTAGGGTGCCGAAATAGTCGAAGTCGTCGGTGCTGAACCGCATCTCCCGCGCGGCGCCGTCCGAGACATCGAACATCCGCACCGGCTCGGGAAAGAGCCAGCCCATGTGGAACGCGCCAAGCCGCCAGGGGGCGTCACCCTCCTGCCAGCGCGCAAGGCCGTCCCGGAAGCGGATCATCCGGTAGCCGTCATAGTCGAGCTCGCCCCACCATGCCTCAGGCACCTCGGGGGGTGCCCAGGGACGGCCGGCTTCCGCGCGCATCTCCTCGGAGAGCGCGTCAAAGGAGAAGGCCTCGCCATCCCCGGACGCGGCCCGCGCGACGTGCGGCATCAGCCCGGCAATCGCCGCAAGTCTCAGCACGTCTCTCCGGGACAGGAGGGAGGGAAAAGCAGAATTCATCGTCTCGCACGAGTTAGGAGGAATCGGATGTAGGTGGCGCGCAGAGCACTTGCGGTACAATGCTGCACCAGCAAGAGGCGACCAGTTGACAAGCACGTAAGGTCCGGGTTCAAGACCTCTGAACAAGTCACTGATTGCGCTACGGAAACGCCAAAATGCCTCTGCGGACCGTTTCGCAAATGGCATAACAGCCATGCATTTTTTGCGTGGCTTCTTGCTCGTCCTGCCCGCAGATCGCCCAGCTTGCGTGTCCATATGGCGCATTAAGACACGTGGTCCATCCCGAAATGGCAGGCAAGCGTAGGTCTTCCCTCAGTCCATATCGGTCGTCGCTGTTTCCATTAGCGAAACGTTCTGGCCTGCCGATCCGAGGCAATTGTTAGCCGGACAGGCCCAAGGCCCGGACGACAGCCCCGGCCCTACGATCCGCTCCATTCCTCGGAACCTCCGCCTCGGGGGCATGTTGCCCAGTGGCCCCGCCGGAGTCCGCCCCATGCCCCTCATCGGATATCACGCCTCCCACGAGCAGTTCCCTCCGTCCGAGCTCCTGCACCTCGTGGAGATGGCCGAACAGGCGGGCTTCGACGCCGCGAAGGGCTCGGATCATTTCCGTCCATGGGGGCCGCAGCAGGGCCATTCCGGCTTCGCCTGGTCTTGGCTGGGGGCAGCGTTGGCCACGACACGTTTCCCGGTGGGCTCCATCACCGCGCCGGGCTACCGCTACCACCCCGCCATCGTGGCACAGGCCGCCGCGACCCTGGCCGAGATGTTCCCCGGGCGCTTCTGGCTCGCACTCGGCAGCGGCCAGCGGCTCAACGACGACATCATGGGCCTCCACTGGCCCGAGAAGGCGGAGCGGAACGCCCGGCTCCGGGAATGCGCCGACATCATCCGCCGCCTCCTGAACGGGGAACGGGTCTCCCACGAGGGCCGCGTCACCGTGGTGGATGCCGAGATTTACTCCCGCCCCGCGACGCCGCCGCTCCTGCTCGGCGCAGCCGTCACCGAGGCCACGGCCGAATTCGTCGGCGGCTGGGCCGACGGGCTCCTCACCGTGAGCGGAGAGCCCGACCAGGTGCGCAAGGTCGTGGACGCCTTTCGGCGCGGCGGGGGCGAGGGGAAGAAGCTCGTCATGCAGGTGGGCCTCAGCTGGGCCCCCACGGAGGCGGAAGCGGAGCAGGGCGCCTGGGAGCAATGGCGCACCAACGTCCTGGGCGGGGAGGTGAACTGGGAGCTCCGCACCCCCGAGCAGTTCGCCACCGCCACCAAGCACGTGCGCCCCGAGGACGTGAGGGAGTCGATCCTGACCTCCTCCAGCCTCGACCAGCATGTCGAATGGATCGCGCGGTACGCGGAGATGGGGTTCGAGGAGATCTACCTCCATAACGTCAACCGGGGCCAGGCCGCGTTCCTCGAGGCGTTCGGGGCAAAGGTCCTGCCGCAACTCCGCTGAGGGTCAAACTGCGGCGCGCATTCGTCTCGTGCATCCCGCGGCCTTAGCCCGCTTCAGAGCGACACCACCATTCCATGCACCCCTGGAACCCGGACACCGCGCCTCAACGAACTCGCCGACCTGCCGGACCCACTGATCCTGATCGTGGCGCGCCGGAAAGCGAAAAACCGCGAACATCCGGCTTTACACACCGAACATCACTCGGTACGTTTCCCTTGAGCGCCGACATGGAGGTCCGCTTGCCCCATCGCGACACGTCCCCAGTCTACGACCTCCTCGTCATCGGCGGCGGCGTGAACGGCTGCGGGATCGCGCGGGACGCGTCGGGGCGGGGGCTTCGCGTGGCCCTCGCGGAAAAGGGGGACCTCGCGCAGGCGACCTCCTCCGCCTCGACCAAGCTCTTCCACGGCGGATTGCGCTACCTCGAGTTCCTCGAAGTTCGCCTCGTGCGGGAATCGCTGATCGAGCGGGAGCGCCTTCTGCGCGCCATGCCGCACATCTCCTGGCCTCTCCGCTTCGTCCTGCCGCTGCATCCCGACATGCGCTTCGAGAGCGCGACGCCCGTGTCCAGGATGCTGTCCCTCGCAATGCCCTGGATGAAGGGCCGCCGCCCGGACTGGCTGATCCGCCTCGGTCTCGGCCTCTACGACAACCTCGGCGGAAGGGAGATCCTGCCCGGCACGAAGACGGTGGACCTGACCTCCGACCCCGCCGGGCGGCCGCTAAAGCCGCAGTTCCGGCGCGCCTTCGAATACTCGGACTGCTGGGTCGAGGATTCGCGCCTCGTCGTCCTGAACGCCCGCGACGCCCAGGCGCGCGGCGCGACCGTGATGACCCGCACCCGCGTCGTCTCAGCCCGCGTGTCGGACGGCCTCTGGACGGCCGATCTGGAGGATGCAGAGGGCATGCGCAGCACTCTCCTGGCCCGCGCCGTCGTCAACGCGACGGGTCCCTGGGCGGCCGATGTCCTGCGCGGTGCGATGGGCCTCGCGTCGCAGGATCGCGTGCGGCTGGTCCGCGGCTCCCACATCGTGACGCGCAAGCTCTTCGACCACGACCGCTGCTACTTCTTCCAGGGCAGCGACGGCCGGATCATCTTCGCCATCCCCTACGAGGGCGACTTCACCCTGATCGGCACCACGGATGTGGAGCATCCCGACCCCTCCGTGCCTCCCGTCTGCACGCCGGAGGAGCAGGACTACCTCTGCGCCTTCGCCTCGGAATACTTTGCCAAACCGGTCACGCGCGACGACATCGTCTGGACCTATTCCGGCGTGCGCCCGCTCCATGACGAAGGGGCGGCCTCGGCTACGGCCGCGTCCCGCGACTACACGCTCAAGCTCGACACTTCGGCGGGCGCGCCGGTCCTCCACGTCTTCGGCGGCAAGATAACGACCTACCGCCGCCTCGCCGAATCCGCGCTGGCCAAGATCGGGCCCGCCCTGGGCAACACCAGGGCCCCCTGGACCGCGGGCGTCCCGCTGCCGGGCGGGAAGTTCCCGGTGGACGGCGTCCCGCGCCTCGTGGCCGAACTTCGCGCCGCCCATCCCTTCCTGACCGAGCCTTGGGCGTTCCGGCTCTTGCGCGCCTACGGCACCGACGCGCGTGAGGTGCTGGGCGACGCCCGCGACGCATCGGCTCTCGGCCAGGACTTCGGCGCTACCCTGACAGAGGCCGAGGTCCGGTGGCTCATGGACCACGAATGGGCCCGCACAGCCGAGGACGTGGTCTGGCGGCGCTCCAAGCTCGGGCTGCGGATGGATGCGGAATCCGTGGACAGGCTGGATCGCTGGATGCGAGAGTTCCAGCGGGGCACCACGCCGGCATCGACCGTCGCGGCCATAGGGTAGGGGGACACCATGACGTTGGAGCTTCGGGGCGTATCCAAGGTCGTGGGCTCACAAATCCACATCCATCCCACGACCCTGACGCTGGCCAAGGGCACGATGAACGTGCTCCTCGGTCCCACCCTGTCGGGCAAGACGACGCTGATGCGGCTCATTGCGGGTCTCGACCAGCCCAGCTCGGGGCGGATCTTCTGGCAGGGGCAGGACGTGACCGGGCAGCGGGTGCAGGACCGCGCCGTCGCGATGGTCTATCAGCAGTTCATCAACTACCCGTCCATGACCGTCTTCGACAACATCGCCTCGCCCCTGCGCCTCATGCGCCGCTCGCGGCAGGAAATCGACACGCGGGTGCGCAAGGCCGCCGACCTCATGCGCCTTGGCCCTTATCTGCAACGCAAGCCCCTCGAACTTTCCGGCGGCCAGCAGCAGCGCTGCGCCCTGGCGCGCGCGCTGGTCAAGGATGCGGGCCTCGTCCTCCTCGACGAACCCCTCGCCAACCTCGACTACAAGCTGCGCGAGGAGCTGCGCGCCGAGATCCCCCGCATCTTCGAGGAAGCGGGGTCCATCTTCGTCTACGCCACCACCGAGCCCGAGGAAGCGCTCCTCCTCGGCGGCCATACCGCCACGCTGTGGGAGGGGCGCGTGACCCAGTTCGGCCCCACGGCCGAGGTCTACCGCCGCCCGGTGGATGCAACCACCGCGCGCGTCTTCTCCGACCCGCCGATGAACTTCCTGCCCGTGGCCAAGCGCATGGCACAGATCGGCTTCGGCACCGGCCAGACCGTGCCCGCCCTGGGTCGCCTTGCCGGGCTGCCCGACGGCACCTACCGCACCGGCTTCCGCGCCAACCACCTCCGCCTCGAACGCCCCGGCCCCGAGGCCATGGAATTCCGCGCCACCGTCACGGGGAGCGAGATCACCGGCTCCGAAACCTTCCTCCACCTGTCCTTGGGCGGGGAGCGCTGGGTCGGCCTCTTCCCCGGCGTCCGCCCGATCGAGGTGGGGCAGCCCGTGACCGTCTGGCTCGACCCCGCCCATGTCTACGTCTTCGGCCAAGACGGGGCTCTCGTAGCCCCTGCGGCCTATGCGATGGCCGCCTGACCCATGGCGCGGATCACCCTCCAGAACCTCGCCCACTCCTACCTCCCCAACCCCAGGGGGGAGGACGACTTCGCACTCAAGGAACTCGACCACGTCTGGGCGGATGGTGAGGCCTACGCCCTCCTCGGCGCCTCGGGCTGCGGAAAGACGACGCTCCTCAACATCATCTCGGGCCTCGTGCGCCCCTCCCGCGGGCGCATCCTGTTCGACGACCGCGACGTGACCGACGCGCCCACCGCCGCGCGCAACATCGCGCAAGTGTTCCAGTTTCCGGTCGTCTACGACACACTCACCGTGCAGGACAACCTGGCCTTCCCCTTGCGCAACCGCGGCCTTCCCGCGGGCCAGATCGCGGAACGCGTCCAGTCCGTGGCCAAGATGCTGGGCCTTGAGGGCGACCTGAAACGCCGTGCCCGCGGCCTCACCGCCGACGCCAAGCAGAAGATTTCCCTCGGCCGTGGCATGGTCCGCCAGGACGTCAACGCCATCCTCTTCGACGAGCCCCTGACCGTCATCGACCCTCACATGAAGTGGGAACTCCGCACCCAGCTCAAGTCGCTCCACCGCGAGTTCGGGCACACGATGATCTACGTGACCCACGACCAGACGGAGGCGCTGACCTTCGCCGACCGCGTCGTCGTCATGCACGAAGGCCGCGTCGTCCAGATCGGCACCCCGCAGGAGCTGTTCGAGAAGCCCCGCCACACCTTCGTGGGCTACTTCATCGGCTCCCCCGGCATGAACATCATCCCGGCCGAGGTCCTGGGCGCGCAGGCCCGCATCGCCGGGGGCACGGTGCCGCTGGGCCAAGGCTACGGACCCCTCCAGGGGAAGGTTGAGATCGGCGTCCGCCCCGAATTCATCCGCCTCTCCAAGGGCGACGGCATCCCCGTCGGCATCCGCCGGATCGAGGACGTGGGCCGCCACCGCATCCTGCGCGCCGACCTGGGCGGCCACCCCATCAACATCGTCGCCCCGGAGGAGGAGGAGCTTCCCGGCCCCGACGCCCGCGTGACCTTCGACCCCGACCATGTGGGCGTCTACGCCGACGGCTGGCTCATCGAGGGAGGGCGCGCATGAAGCCCGTCAACAACCGCGCCTGGTTCCTTGTCCTGCCGGTGCTGGTCCTTGTCGCCTTTTCGGCGGTGATCCCGCTGATGACGGTCGTGAACTACTCCGTGCAGGACAGTTTCGGCTCCAACGAGTTCTTCTGGAACGGCATCTACTGGTTCGACGACCTCCTCCACAGCGAACGCATGTGGGACGCGCTGGGCCGCCAGATCCTGTTCTCCGCCATCGTCCTGTTGATCGAGGTGCCGCTCGGCATCTTCATCGCGCTCAACATGCCCAAGAAGGGCTTCTGGTCCTCCCTCTGCCTCGTCCTGATGGCGCTGCCGCTCCTCATCCCGTTCAACGTGGTGGGCACGATCTGGCAGATATTCGGCCGCGTGGACATCGGCCTCCTTGGGCGCGCGGTCGCGGCCTTGGGTGTCGACTACAACTACACGCGCGACGTGATCGACGCTTGGGTCACCATTGTCGTCATGGATGTCTGGCACTGGACCTCGCTCATCGCGCTCCTCGCCTATGCGGGGCTCCGGTCCATCCCCGACGCCTACTACCAGGCCGCGCGCATCGACCAGGCGAGCCGCTGGGCCGTTTTCCGCTTCATCGAGCTGCCCAAGATGCGCGGCGTCCTCGTGATCGCGATCCTCTTGCGGTTCATGGACAGCTTCATGATCTACACCGAGCCCTTCGTCGTCACCGGCGGCGGCCCCGGCAATGCCACCACGTTCCTCAGCATCGACCTCGTGAAGATGGCGCTCGGCCAGTTCGACCTCGGCCCCGCGGCGGCCTTCTCGCTCATGTATTTCCTTGTCATCCTTCTGGTGAGCTGGGCCTTCTACACCGTGATGACCAACCTCGACCGGGAGGACGCGCAAAAATGACCGAAGCCGTAGTCACCCCTGTCCGCGCCGCCCGCCTCGCCATTCCGCAAAGCCGAGCCCGGTCCGAACGCTCGTTGGGCAGCGCCGTGGTGCTCACCCTCTACATCCTGTTCCTGCTACTGCCGATCTACTGGCTCCTGAACATGAGCCTCAAAACCAACAGCGAGATCCTGGGCGGCTTCTCCCTCTGGCCCCGGAACCCGACGCTCGCCAACTACGAGACGATCCTGACGGACCCGTCCTGGTACATGGGCTACGTCAACAGCCTCATCTATGTCCTGATGAACACGGTGATTTCGGTCGCCGTAGCTCTGCCCGCGGCCTACGCCTTCTCGCGCTACAGCTTCCTGGGCGACAAGCACCTGTTCTTCTGGCTGCTGACCAACCGCATGGCGCCGCCTGCCGTCTTCGCGCTCCCGTTCTTCCAGCTCTACTCGGCCGTGGGCCTCTTCGACACGCACATCGCGGTCGCGCTCGCGCACTGCCTCTTCAACGTCCCCCTGGCGGTGTGGATCTTGGAGGGCTTCATGCGCGGCGTGCCTAGGGAGATCGACGAGACCGCCTATATCGACGGCTACAGCTTCCCGCGCTTCTTCATCCGCATCTTCATGCCCCTGATCGCGAGCGGGATCGGCGTCGCTGCCTTCTTCTGCTTCATGTTCTCCTGGGTCGAACTCCTCCTCTCCCGCACCCTGACCTCCGTGGACGCCAAGCCCATCGCCGCGACGATGACGCGAACGGTTTCCGCCTCCGGCCTCGACTGGGGCGTGCTGGCGGCGGCGGGGGTGCTCACGATCATCCCCGGCGCGCTCGTGATCTACTTCGTGCGCAACTACATCGCCAAGGGCTTCGCCTTGGGGAGGGTGTGATGACCGACCTCCGCCTCGACCCCCACCGCGCCTCCGGTCTGATCCCGCCCGTGGACGAACACCCGACCGCCCTGGCCCGCAAGCCGCGCGTCGGCCTCCTGCTCACCGTCATCGTCCTCCTCATGGGCGGCCTCCTCGGCTGGCTGCTCTGGATTGCGCCGCGCACCGACGACGGCATCGCCTGGGGCGACCCCATCGTCTTCGGCGGCTGGATGGCTTGGACGCTGGCCACCGCCATGTTCTTCTGGGTCATCGCGGCCCTGATCCTCACGATGCTCGTCCTCGCCATCCGCTTCCCGGAGACGCCCCGCAAAGGCCTCCTGCGGATCGAGACGACGCGCGGGGATCGCCTCTTCATCACGCTCCTGGGCTCGGCCTTCATCAACCTGGCCTGGCTCGGGCTCGTGGATCGCGCTCAATGGGGCGCGCTGATCGTCTGCCTCTTCTACGCCGCCGCGGTCTTCCGCTGGGTCTGAAGGGGTTTTCGAAACGAGCGGGCGGGCCGTTCAAGGTCCGTCAACCAAGCTCAGGTAAACAAGGTTCGACCGGGAGGAAAACGCATGAACCTGATTCTCCGATCCTCGACCGCGCTGGGGCTCGCCCTCGGCGTCCTGGGGGGCGCCGCGCCCGCCTGGGCCGACATGGAGGCCGCACGCGCCTTCCTTGATGAAACTATCCAGCGCTCCGCCCTCACGCGTGAGGAGCAGGAAGCCGAGATGCAGTGGTTCGTCGACGCCGCCGCCCCCTTCCAAGGCCTGGAGATCAAGGTCGTCTCCGAGACGATCCCCGTCCACGAATATGAATCCCAGGTCCTAGCCCCGGCCTTCACGGCGATCACCGGCATCACCGTCACCCACGACCTGATCGGCGAAGGCGACGTGGTCGAACGCCTCCAGACCCAGATGCAGTCGGGGGAGAACATCTACGACGCCTATGTCAACGACTCGGACCTCATCGGCACCCACTGGCGCTACCAGCAGGCCCGGTCCCTCACGGACTGGATGGCGGGCGAAGGCGCCTCGGTCACATCGCCCACGCTGAACCTCGACGACTTCATCGGCCTCCAGTTCACCACCGGCCCGGACGGGGAACTCTACCAACTCCCCGACCAGCAGTTCGCCAACCTGTACTGGTTCCGCCAGGACTGGTTCACCGACGCCAAGAACATGGCCGACTTCGAGGCCGAGTACGGCTACCCCCTCGGCGTCCCCGTGAACTGGGCCGCCTACGAGGACATCGCCAAGTTCTTCACCGGCCGCGACCTGAGCCATATGGGCGTCGAGGGCGAGGTCTTCGGCCACATGGACTACGGCAAGAAGGACCCGAGCCTCGGCTGGCGCTTCACCGACGCCTGGATGTCCATGGCCGGCATGGGCGACAAGGGGGAGCCCAACGGCCTGCCCGTCGACGAATGGGGCATCCGCGTCAACGAGAACTCGCAGCCCGTCGGCTCCTGCGTGGCCCGCGGGGGTGCGACCAACGACGCCGCCGCCGTCTACGCCATCGAGAAATACGTCGAGTGGCTGAACAACTACGCGCCCCCGGCGGCCGCCGGCATGACCTTCTCCGAATCCGGACCCATC
>CADCUU010000354.1 GCA_902805995.1 uncultured Rubellimicrobium sp. | reverse complement strand
CGTCATTCGCCCTTCCGGCCCGCGTCGATGTCGGGCGCGTCCACGGCCTTCATGCCGACGACGTGGTAGCCTGCGTCGACATGCATCACCTCTCCCGTGACGGCGGAGCCGAGGTCGGACAGGAGGTAGAGCGCGGACTTGCCGACTTCCTCCTGCGTCACGTTACGGCGGAGCGGGGAGTTGAGCTCGTTCCACTTGAGGATGTAGCGGAAGTCGCCGATGCCCGATGCGGCCAGCGTCTTGATCGGCCCGGCCGAGATGGCGTTGACGCGGATGCCGTCCTTGCCCAGATCCTCGGCCAGGTAGCGGACCGACGCCTCCAGCGCGGCCTTGGCCACGCCCATGACGTTGTAGTGGGGCATGACCCGCTCCGCCCCGTAGTAGGTGAGCGTGAGGCAGGACCCGCCTTCCGTCATCATCTTCTCGGCCCGGTTCACCACAGCGGTGAAGGAATAGACCGAGATGTCCATCGAGGTCAGGAAGTTCTGCCGCGAGGTGTCGACGTAGCGGCCCCGAAGCTCGTTCTTGTCGGAGAAGCCGATGGCGTGGACCAGGAAGTCGAGGCGGCCCCAGCGTTCGGCGAGGGACGCGAAGAGCGCGTCTACCGAGTCCATGTCGCCCACGTCGCAGGGGAGGACGATGTCCGAGCCCACCTCGGCGGCGAGTGGTGTCACCCGCTTGAGGAGCGCGTCGCCCTGGTAGGAGAAGGCCAGCTCGGCCCCAGCGTCCCGGCACGCCTTCGCAATGCCCCAGGCAATCGACTTGTCGTTCGCCAGCCCCATGATGAGCCCGCGCTTGCCCTTGAGCAGATCGGTCTGCATACGCCCGTCCCTTTGTCGCGGCTTTTGCGATCCGCTGTAGGCGAAGCCCGGATTGCCATCAAGGCCCGGCGCGCGCGGAGCTTTCGGGTAGGTGGTCCTATCCGTCGGGCTAGGCGGCCTTGCCTAAGCCTGTTCCGCATGCGTAGCCTCTACCCCTGGAGGATCGGGACATTGGCAGACAGGACAGGCATCTTCGCGGGCGACGACCCCTTTGCCCTTGCTCGGGCCTGGCTTTCCGAGGCCCAGTCCACCGAGCCCAACGACCCGAATGCCATCGCCCTGGCGACCGTGGACGCGTCAGGGCTGCCCAACGTGCGGATGGTCCTGCTGAAGGAGATCGAGGCGCAGGCCTTTGTCTTCTACACCAACTACGGCAGCCGCAAGGCGCAGGAGATCGAGGGGGCCGGAGGGGCGGCGTTCGTGATGCACTGGAAGTCGCTGCGCCGTCAGGTGCGGGTCCGGGGTCCGGTCTCGCGCGTCGAGGGTCCGCAGGCCGACGCCTACTACCAGTCCCGTTCCCTTCAGAGCCGCCTGGGTGCCTGGGCCTCCCAGCAGTCGGAGCCGTTGTCGTCCCGCGCGGCGCTCGTGGCGGAGGTGGCCAGGGTCACGGCCCGGCACGGCACCAATCCCCCGCGTCCGCCCTTCTGGGGCGGGTATCGCCTCGTGCCGCTGGAGATCGAGTTCTGGGCCGACGGTCCCTTCCGCCTCCATGACCGGTTCCGCTGGACCCGTTCCGCGCCCGACGTGCCCTGGGATGTGACCCGGCTCAACCCCTGACCTTTTGACAGTCGTGACCCGAGGACGCGCTTGGTATAATTTGCGTCGCGGGACAGGAAGCATGTATAAAATGATAACACTTCGGCCGGATCCGTGGTTGCCCCGGCAAGCGAGACCAGAAAATGTCTGAGGACCCAGGCGTACGCACTGTTGTTCGTGGTCACGTGAAATGGTTCGACCCCGGCAAGGGGTTCGGCTTTGTCGTGGCCGACGAGGGCGGGCCCGATATCCTGCTTCATGCCAATGTGCTGCGAAGCTACGGCCAGGGCACGGTGGCCGACGGCTCTGCGATCGAGGTGGAGGTGTCGCGCACGGAGCGTGGCATGCAGGCCGCGATGGTCCTGACGATCCGCCCGCCCGAGGTCGCCCCCGGCGCCGGGCTTGCGGACCTCGCCGACATGGATCCCCTGTTGCTGGCGCAGCAGCCGACCGCGCCCGCCCGGGTGAAGTGGTTCGACAAGGGCAAGGGCTTCGGCTTCGCCAACGTCTGGGGCTCCGAGGAGGACGTGTTCCTCCATATCGAGGTGCTTCGGAAATCGGGCTTCGCCGACATCGCCCCGGGGGAGGCGGTTGGCCTGCGGATAGTCGATGGGAAACGCGGCAAGCTCGCGGTCGACATCCTGACTTGGGACGCGGCCGGGCGGGGGGTTCACTGATGCTGCGACTCGCCCTGCCCATGCTGCTGGTCGTGTCCGGCGTGGCCCGGGCCGAATGCCGTGACGACCGGCTGAACCTGACCGGCGGCTTCGGGGAGGCGCATTTCACCGTCCGCGTCGCCGATGACCCGGCCGAACGGGCGCAGGGGCTGATGCACGTCGAGAGTATGGCCACGCTTGAAGGGATGCTCTTCGCCTATGACGAGCCCCAGTCGGTGTCCTTCTGGATGGAGAATACGCTCATCCCGCTCGACATGCTGTTCGCCGGCGCCGATGGCACGATCCTGGCCATCCACGAGAACGCCGTGCCCATGGATCGCACGCCGATCCCGGGGGGCGACGGCGTGCAGTACGTGCTGGAGATCAACGGCGGTCTGGCCGAGACCCTGGGGATCGAGCCAGGCGATGTCCTCCAACACCCGGCGATTGAGGCGGGCGAGGCCGGGGCCTGTTCCTGATCTGAGCTGCGGGACCGGGGTCGATGACCGATCTATGCCGTTGAGCCGTGAGTGGGAGTTCAGGCGTCCTGGCCGCCGGTTAGTTGAGGTGGCGTCCGCACCGCTTTTTCCAAGGCAGAGTTCTGCGCCGTGATGATGCGAGGGAGACGGCTGCGGCTGTCCTGAGGTCAAGGTACACGGCGTTGGAGCCGCACTCCGGCCCAGGTGTTGACGGGCGGATCAAACGCGTGTGTGGGACGGTGTTTAGAGCACCTGGGGTCCCCGCGACATCCGACCCTCTAGATTTAGTGTGGTGGTGGGTCGAACAGCGGCGCGGCGCTTGCGGCATCCTCGACGTGTTCCCCATTTGATAGGACGTACCAACAGCCGCGTCAGTGGGCTTGGCCTGCTCCTCCGTCTGCCTTATGAGGGCATCAGGTCCGGGGCGTAGCGCAGTCTGGTAGCGC
>CADCUU010000353.1 GCA_902805995.1 uncultured Rubellimicrobium sp. | reverse complement strand
AGCACGCCTCGGCCCTTGCAGCGATCAGCAACCCCACTGTGAACAGCTACAAGCGGATCAACGCGCCGCGCACAAGTTCGGGCGCAACGTGGGCACCGAACTCTGTGACATGGACCGGTAACAACCGCACCCACCTGGTGCGCGTCCCGGGGCCTGGTCGGTTCGAGCTGCGCCTGCCCGACGGCGCCGCCAATCCTTACCTGATGCAGGCGGTAATCTTGGCCGCAGGCCTCGATGGCGTGCGCACCAAGGCCGACCCTGGCCCCCGGCACGATATCGACATGTACGCCGAAGGCTACAAAGTTAAGAACGCACCGAAGCTGCCACTCAATCTTCTCGACGCTCTGCGCGCATATGAGAAGGACAAGACGCTCTGCAGTATGATGGGCGAGGAGTTCAGCCGAGCTTATGTGAAGCTAAAGACCAACGAGTGGCACAACTACTGCTCGCATTTCTCGGAGTGGGAAATGCAGAACACGCTCGATATCTGAGTCAGGGAAGCCTTCTTGGCAGAACGGACGATAACTCTCAAAAAAGAGTATTGCAGCTGAGAAAGCTGAGGGCCGATAGGAACTCAGCTCTTTCAGCCGTCCGGCTCGATCTGCAGTCCTGCCTCGGTCACGATCATCGACATGGGCACGTCATGGGGCTGGGGCGCGATGGTGTCCAGCCGCGCAACCTGAAGGCCCACCCCGATGACCAAGGGCTTAGGCGACAGCGAAGCGAGCGTGCGGTCGAAGTATCCGCCGCCATAGCCTAGCCGATACCCGGCCGAGTCCCAGCCCACGAGGGGTGCCAGACAGATCTCGGGCGTGAGACTCCGGCTGGCTTTGGGCGGCACGGGGATGCCCCAGTGGCCACGCTCCATCTTCATGCTGGGCTCCCAGCGACGGAAGGTTAGCGGCGCCCTGGGTGTCTCGACCATGGGAAGTGCCAGCACAGCCCCTCTGGCGTGGAGGGTTTCCATCCAGGGACGCAGGTCCAGTTCGCCCTTGATCGGCCAGTAGCCCGACAGCACCCGCCCTGCGAGGTCGCCGCAGCGCTCGGACAGGAGCGCAATCAGATGGTGGGCGAGGGCGTTGGCGTTCACTTGGCGCGCCTCTACGCTGAGCGTGAGCCGCTCGGTTCGCAGCCTCTCCCGCTCGCCCCGGCGCCAGCGCGAGACGGCTGGCCAGTCCTGAGGGTCAGGAGCGGCGCTCTGCTGGTCCAGGAAGCAGACGGACGAGGCCAGACCTCCTGCCTCTCCGGGGGGATCATCCGGCCCGGTCACGCGTGTGGCTCCGACATGCGGCCTAGCCCGTCCAGCCGCGCCAGCGCCGCCTCGGCCTCATCCATGATCCGCGCGACCACCTCGGCCGCCGACGGAATGCCCTCGACGAAGGCCGTGCTCTGCCCCGCATAGAGCGCCATGGATTCCAGGTCTCCCTCGGTGGGGCGCAGCGGCGAGTCGGTCCCGTAGCGCAGGAGAGGGCGACCCTCCTCGACCGCCGCAACGTCACGCGGCAGGTCTGCTGGATCATGACCGGTCAGGTGATGTCCGAGCGACTCGATCACGCTGTTGCGCAGGACGCGCACTGCGGCGCCTTTGGGCCAGTTCAGGACGTAGGCGTCGGTGTAGACGGTGTCCTCGGCCCGAGCCTCCACGAGGCGGCGCTTGTGGTAGTCGTGAGCGTAGGCCTCGCGGGTCGCCAGGAACACAGTCCCGCAGTGGATGCCCTGCGCTCCAAGGGCCAGCGCTGCCACAAGGCCAGCGCCGGTCGCGAAGCCCCCTGAGGCGACGACCGGGACCTTCGCCTCGCGGGCCACCTGTTCCACGAGGACAAGAGACCCGGTCGTGCCATGGACGTGCCCTCCGGCCTCGACGCCCTGGGTGATGAGGATGTCGGCGCCGGCCGCTTCAGCCACCCGCGCGGCCTCGACCGAGCCCACCTGGTGCAGCACCAGGCAGCCTGCTGCCTTGGCGCAGGCCACTGCCTTGGGGACCACGTCCCAGAAGAAGCACAAGGCCGGCACCTTGAAGTCGAAGCAGGCATCCATCTCGGCCGCAAGCAACCCCGAGTCCGTGGCCGCAGGAATGAGGTTCACGGCGAACGGCCGATCGGTCCGTGCCCGCAGTGCCTCGACCTCCCGGGCAATCAGTTCCGGCGCTTCCCGCACCATCCCGAGCATCCCGAAGCCGCCGGCCTGAGCCACTGTCGCCGCAAGCTCGTGCCGGGCGGGCCCGCCCATGCCGGCCTGCAGGATAGGCACATCGCAGCCGAGGAGATCGCACAGCGGCGTTCGTAAGCGATGAGATAAGGTCACCATGCTACCTCCCGAGAAGGCCGTCCTGCAGTCGCGTCCTGGGCTTGGGGTGAGATGCCGCCCGCGGACTGCCTGCAGTTTCGCCTATAATTAAGAGCAGGAACTCCGGCAGATCCGAACCAACCAGGGCCCTTTGCGACGACACTGATGCTGCCGGACCCCCGGGACAGCATTCAGCCTAGTCTCGGCGCCGCGTGGTTCATTGTCCGTAGGATCAATGGGTGAGGCCGTAACGCTGTGTTCAATGCTGATGCATGTTCTCAGCGCCAGGACGTCGCCGACGCGAGCTTCCGCTCATACAATCTCCTTAAGGCGCACACGGTGCGCGAGACTTTATGTTAAAGCGCGCAGCCTAATGCCTTGTTCGTCAGCTGACGCCCATCTGGGGCACGTGCTCAGGGATGATGATCGCAGTCTCGATCGCCTCGCGGACGGCGGCCACGGTGACGTATCGCGGCGGTGCTGGCTTCCGGAGCGCTGCCGTTGCCGCTCGGCCGACTCACGACATGAGGCATCCAGGATCGAAGTTCCAATCTTTCGTCAACCTATACACACCCGGCTTCTGAACAGACCAAACTCCTGACGGAGCAGGGCGACTGCCGGCGCGCATAAATCAGTATCGACGCACATCTCTGTCCAGGATGATCCTACGCGCTAGAGGCGATGCCCTGCTGCCTGGTTGTTGTCTTCCGCCTCGGTCCTCTTCTTCGTAGGCTCCGAGCGCCCTCGTGCCCGGAGCCTGCCATGGACCGCCTTGCCTCTGACCGGATGTTCGCGGCCGTGGTCGAGACGGGCAGCTTCGCCGGGGCGGCGCAGCGTCTGGGGACAAGCTCCGGATATGCCTCGAAGCTCGTTGCGAA
>CADCUU010000352.1 GCA_902805995.1 uncultured Rubellimicrobium sp. | reverse complement strand
ATGCCGAGGATGCGCTGGCGGGTGGCCACGGCCTGCGCCTTGTCGGCGTCGTAGAGGACCTCCCATTCGGGGTGCTCCAGCGACCAGACGTAGTGGTTCGTGGTGTCGGCGGTGAGCATCATGCGGGCGTCGCCGCTGTCGAGGAGGTAGGCCATGTGGCCGGGGGTGTGGCCATAGGCCTGCACGGCGGTGATGCCGGGGACGAGGGCGTCGCCGGGGTTGAGGAAGGTCATGCGGTCCTCGAAGGGACGGACCTTGGCTTCGACCATCTCGTCGTTCTGGGCGGACCAGTGGTCCCATTCGGCCTGGCCGGTGACGTAGGCCGCGTTGGGGAAGGTCGGGGTTCCGGCATCGTCGGTGAGGCCGCCGATGTGGTCGGGGTGCAGGTGGGTGAGGACGACATGGGTCACGTCCTCGGGCGAGAGGCCTGCGTCCTGCATGGCCTGGAGAAGGCCGCCAGCCATCATGCCGGTGTCGAAGAGGATGCGCTCGGCTCCGGTGTTGACGAAGGTGGGGGTGAAGAAGCCGAAGCTGGTGTCGGCGGGGATGAAGTTCTCCTCCGAGACCTGCTGGAAGGTGGCGTCGTCGACGTTGAGGCCGAAGATCTCGTGCGGGTTCTCCTGCTGGCCGCCGCCGGCGAGGAGGGCGGTGACCTGGAACTCGCCGACGTTGAAGAGGCGGCTGAGCGGGAAGGGGATGGCGGCGGAGGCCCCTTGGGCGGCGGCGGGGGTGGCGCGGATCAGCGCGGGCGCGGCGAGGGGCAGGGCGGCCCCGGCGAGCATGGCGTGACGGCGAGACAGTTTCATGTGCGGCTCTCTCCCTGGTGGGTAGGTCGTGGCCGAGGGGAGCTAGGGCCGGGGCGCGCCATTGCCATGGGAGCGGAGCGCACAATGGCTGTTCGCCGGGGCACGCCCGCCTAATGCCACCACTGATCGATGGCGGCGATGGTGCGGCGCGCCGGGCCGGGGGCCACGGCGGCAGGGCATTGCCCTCGATGCCCCTTGCACCAGCTTTCCCGGACGGAGCCGGGCCCGAGGGGATCCGGCCGGTGCCGCCGGAGAGCGGCCGACAGCAGGGAGGAGAATGCGATGGGATCGAGGATGAGCCGGCGGTCGGCCTTGGCGCTGGGCATGGCCTTGGCGCTGCCGGGGGCGGCGCTGGCGCAGGGCTTCCCCGAGCGCACGGTGACGATGGTGGTGCCCTTCGCGGCCGGGGGCTCCACGGACGTGGTGGCGCGCATCGTGGCCGAGGCGATGGGGGAGGAGCTGGGCCAGCAGGTGATCGTGGAGAACGTCACCGGCGGCGGCGGCAGCATCGGTGCCGACCAGGTCGCGCGCGCGGAGGCCGACGGCTACACGATCCTGATGGGGACCGTGGCGACCCACGCGCTGAACCCGCTGGTGCTGCCCGACGTGGCCTACGACCCGCAGGCCGACTTCGCGCCGATCTCGCTCCTCGTGCTCGTGCCCAACGTGCTGGTGGTGAACCCCGAGCTTGGGGTGGAGTCGGTGGCGGAGCTCGTGGAGCTGCTGAAGGCCGAGCCGGACGCGCATTTCTACGCCTCGTCGGGCAACGGCACGCCGCTTCATCTGTCGGGGGAGCTGTTCAACTCCCTCGCCGGGGTGGAGATGGAGCACGTGCCCTACCAGGGCTCGGGGCCGGCGCTCGAGGATCTGCTTGGCAATCAGGTGTCGATCATGTTCGACAACCTGCCCTCCTCGGCGCCGTACATCCAGGCGGGCACGCTGCGGGCGCTGGGGGTGACGACGCTGGAGCGCGCGGCGTCCTTCCCCGACGTGCCCACCATCGCCGAGACGGTGCCGGGCTACGAGACCTACACCTGGAACGCGCTCTTCGCGCCTGCGGGCACTCCGCCCGAGGCGATCGAGAGGTTGGGCGCGGCGGCCGTCGCGGCGATGGCCAACCCGGAGGTGGTCGCGCGGCTGGAGGAGTTCTCGGCCACCGTGGTGGCGTCCTCGCCCGAGGAGCTGTCGACCCATGTGGCGGCCGAGATCGAGCGGTGGACGCCGATCGTGGCGGAGGCGGGGCTGCGCGCGGAGTGAGCGGCGGGATCGAGTAGCAGCGGGGGGCCTTCCGGGGCCCCTAGTGCCACCACTGGTCGATGGCGGCGATGTCGTCGTCGCTCCAGCCGAAGTGGTGGGCGAATTCGTGGATCGTCACATGGGCGACGAGGTCGGCGATGGTGACGTCGCCGCGTTCGGCCCATTCGTCGAGGATGGGGCGGCGGAAGAGCCAGACGGTGTCGGGCTTGTGGGCGACGTCCCAGTTCGACTTCTCGGTCATGGGGATGCCGTCGTAGAGGCCGGTGAGGTCGAAGGGCTCCATCTCCAGCTCCTCCAGGATGTCGTCGGAGGCGAAGTCGGCGACGCGGAGGGCGACGGCCTGCGCGGCCTCGCGGAAGGCGGGGGGAAGGTTCGCGACGGTCTCGCGGGCGAGGTCCTCGATCTCGTCGAGGGTGGGGGCGACGTGGTCCATGGGCCTTCATATGGACAAGGCGGGGGCGCTCGGAAAGGGGGCGGGCGCTTCTGGACAAAGCGGGGCGTCCGTGGGAGGGCTCCTGCGCCCTTCGGGCCGTGATTTCGGCCCGTCTGTCGGGCCCGCGCCATTGCAAGGACTTACGGACATGACCGTCACCCGCTTTGCCCCCTCGCCCACCGGCTGGATCCATATCGGCAACCTGCGCGCGGCGCTGTTCAACTATGCCATCGCGCGACAGCAGGGCGGGACGTTCATCCTGCGGCTCGACGACACCGATCCGGTGCGGTCGAAGGAGGAGTATGTCGAGGGCCTCAAGGAGGACCTGCGCTGGCTGGGGCTGACCTGGGACCGGGAGGAGCGGCAGTCGCTGCGGACGGACCGCTACGAGGCGGCCAAGCAGCGCCTGCTGGCCGAGGGGCGGGTCTACGAGTGCTTCGAGACCCCGACGGAGCTGGACCTGAAGCGGAAGAAGCAGCTCTCCATGGGGAAGCCGCCGGTCTATGACCGGTCGGCGCTGAAGCTGTCGGAGGAGGAAAAGGCGAAGCTGCGTGGCGAGCGGCCGTCGCATTGGCGCTTCCTCCTCGATCCGGGGCGGATCGAGTGGGAGGACGGGATCCTTGGGGCCATCTCCATCGACGCGGCGAGCGTGTCGGACCCGGTGATCCAGAAGGAGGACGGGCA
>CADCUU010000351.1 GCA_902805995.1 uncultured Rubellimicrobium sp. | reverse complement strand
CCGCCGGCCTCGCCGCTCTCCTGCGAGTGCGGCGGTGAGCGCGCCCCTCCTCTCGGTCCGCAGCCTCACCGCCCGCTTCCGAGCAGGCGGGCGAGAGGTCACGGCGGTGGACGACGTATCCTTCGACGTGGGCGAGGGCGAGGTCCTGGGCCTCGTGGGCGAGTCCGGGTCGGGCAAGAGCGTCACCCTCCGCAGCCTCCTGCGTCTCCTCCCCTCCGGCGCACGGGTCGGGGGACAGGCGCTCTGGCAGGGCCACGACCTTGTTGCGATGCCCGACGCCGAGCTTCGGCGGGTGCGCGGCGGCGCAATCTCGATGATCTTCCAGGAGCCGATGACGGCGCTGAACCCGGTCTTGCCCGTCCGCGTGCAAATCGAGGAGTCGCTCCGCGCCCACACCGCGCTCGACCGCTCGGGCCGCCGCGCCCGGGCGCGCGAGCTCCTCGACCTCGTGGGCATCCCTGATGCGGCGCGGCGGCTCGACGAGTACCCGCACCAGTTCTCCGGGGGCATGCGCCAGCGCGCCATGATCGCTATCGCGCTCGCCAGCGAGCCGCGGCTGCTGCTGGCGGACGAGCCCACCACGGCGCTCGACGTCACCATCCAGGCCCAGATCCTGAAGCTCATCCTCGACCTCAAGGACCGGCTCGGCATGAGCGTCGTGCTCGTCACCCATGACCTTGGCGTCGTGGCCGAGACCTGCGACCGCATGGCGGTCATGTACGCGGGCCGGATCGCCGAGCAAGGCGGGGCGAGCGAGGTCTTCGCCGCGCCGCGCCACGCATATACCCTCGGCCTTTTAGGCTCCGTGCCCCGCGCGGGGACCGAGCGCTCCACCCTCCGCTCCATCGAGGGGACGCCCCCCGGGTTGGCCGCCATTCCGCCGGGCTGCGCCTTCCACCCGCGCTGCGCCTTCGCCACCTCGGTCTGCCGCGAGGTCCGGCCCGAGCTCGCTCCCTGGGAGCCCGGCCACTTCGCCGCCTGCCACCACGGCGATCGCGTCGCGAGCGCGAGCCTCGCCGCATGACCCAAGCCATCCTTACCGCCGAGGGGGTGTCCAAGGATTTCCCCCTGCCCCGTGGCCTCATGGACCGGTTCGCCGGCCGCCCCGCCCGCGCGGTCCACGCGTTGAGTGGCGTGACAATCGAGGTGCAACGGGGCGAGACGCTGGGCATCGTGGGCGAGTCGGGCTGCGGCAAGTCCACGCTCGCCCGCTGCCTCGTCCGGCTCCACGAGGTAGACGGCGGTCGCGTGACCTTCGAAGGCACCGACATCGCCACGCTCGGCGGGTCCGAGAGGCGTGCCTTTAACCGCCGGGTCCAGATGATCTTCCAGGACCCCTACGGCTCCTTGAACCCGCGAATGACTGTGCGCCAGATCCTGACCGAGGCGCTGTCGGTCCACCGCATGGTGCCGCCCGCCCGCATCCCCGACCGCGTGGCCGAGCTCCTTGCACTCGTCCGCCTCCCCGCCGATGCCGCGGACCGCCATCCCCACGCCTTCTCGGGAGGCCAGCGTCAGCGCATCGGCATCGCCCGGGCGCTGTCAGTCGAGCCCGAGGTGCTGGTCGCGGACGAGCTGGTCTCGGCGCTCGACGTCTCGGTGCAGGCGCAGGTGGTGAACCTCCTGCTGGAGCTGCAGGAAAGGCTGCGCCTCACTGTGGTCTTCGTGGCCCACGACCTCCGCCTAGTGCGTCACATCTCGCACCGGGTCGCGGTCATGTACCTCGGCAAGGTGGTGGAGGTGGCGCCCGCGGCCGCGCTATTCGACGACCCGCGCCACCCCTACACCCAGGCGCTGCTCCACGCCGCGCCCTCGCTCGATCCCGGAGCCCGCAGCCGCCGTGCGGCGCTGAAGGGGGAGCTGCCGAGCCCCATCGCCCCGCCGCCCGGCTGCCCGTTCCACACGCGCTGCCCGCACGCCTTCGACCGATGCTCGGTCGAAGCGCCCCTCCTCACACCTCGGGGGGCCGGCCACGTCGCGGCCTGCCACTTGGCCGCCCCCCGCTTTGAAAGCGCCCCATGAGCACTGCCGACTTCCAGTCCGGGATCGCTCGGATCAACGACGTCCTCTGCACGCTGAACCTCCTCGCCTGGGACGGCCGGACCATGATGCCCCCGGGCGGCGTGGACGCCCGGGCCGAGCAGGTTGCGACCCTCACGATGATCGCCCGCGACCTCGCCACCGGTGACGCCCTCGCCCGGGCCATCGACGGCGCTAAGGGAGAGTTGGCGAACGCCGATCCCTCCGACCTCCGCCTTCGCGCCCTGGCTCTGGCCGAGCGCGAGATCGCGATGCTATCGGCGGTCCCGCCCGAGATCACCGCCGAGATGGCGGCGCTCAAGACCCGTGCGCACGGCGCCTGGGTCGAGGCCCGCGCGGCCAACGACTTCGCAGCCTTCGCACCCCTTCTCGAACGGATGATGGGCATGCAGCGCCGCGTGGCCGAAGCCATTGGCGGTGTGATCGGCGCGAGCCACCCCTACGACGCCATGGTCGGCCAGTTCGAACCCGGCATGACCTGGGAGCGGCTCCAGGCCCTCTATGCCACGCTCAAGGCGGGCATCGTCCCCCTGATCCGCCGCGCCCGCGAAGCGGGCGAGCCGCGCCACGACTTCATGACCCGCCCCTTCCCGATTCCCGCCCAGAAGGCCTTCGGGCTCCGGATGGCCGAGCGGATGGGCTATGATCTCTCGCGCGGGCGGCTCGACGACACGGTCCATCCCTTCGAGATATCCTTCACCCGCGGCGACGTCCGCATTACCAGCCGCTTCCGCGAGACATGGCACCCCGGCGGCACCTTCGCGCTCTGGCACGAGGCCGGGCACGGGCTCTACGAGCAGAACGTGTCCCCCGAGTTCTCGCGCACGATCTTCGCCACCGACCTCGTGAACCTCTACGCCGTAGGCGGCGCGAGCTTCGGGATGCACGAGGCGCAGTCGCGCATGTGGGAGAACCGCGTGGGCCGCTCGCAGCGGTTCTGGGAGCTGCACTTCGGCGAGTTCCGGGATGCCTTCCCCGACCAGCTCGCCGACGTCTCGCAGGACGAGTACTGGCGCGCCGTGAACCGCCTGCGCCCCGACTTCATCCGGGTCGAGGCCGACGAGCTCACTTACGACATGCACATCATCCTGCGCTCCGAGATCGAGGCCGCACTGATGGCGGGCGACCTCGACGTCCGGGACCTGCCTGCCGCCTGGGCCGAGAAGATGCGCGACCT
>CADCUU010000350.1 GCA_902805995.1 uncultured Rubellimicrobium sp. | reverse complement strand
GCGGCTGTTGGGGCTCAACTGGCTGCAGCTTCACGGCACGAGCGAGGGCAAGGCCGCGATCTTTGCCTTCAGCATGGAAGGCGCCCATGCGCATGACATCTCCACCGTGCTCGACCGCCGGGGCATCGCGGTGCGGGCGGGGACGCATTGCGCCATGCCGCTTCTCCAGCATCTCGGCGTCGGGGCGACCTGCCGTGCGTCGTTCGGCCTCTACAACACGACGGACGAGGTCGATGCCTTGGTGAGCGGGCTGGAACTGTGCCGGGACCTGTTCGCCTGAGAGCGTGCAGGGACGTTGCGGGTCCTGAAGTGGGCTTCTGGAGAGGGTCTCGCGGGCCGAAAGCTTCGGGCCTCATTCCGGTGACTCTGACCGGCGGTCGGGGAGCATGGCGGACCGCCCAAGCATGTTCTGGCCAGATGACCAACCGAACCGGGTTGCGGCCCCGCTCCCACACCGCTATAGCCCCCTCAGGCACCCGTAGCTCAGCTGGATAGAGTGCTGCCCTCCGAAGGCAGAGGTCACAGGTTCGAATCCTGTCGGGTGCGCCACTCCTATAGTGCAAATATCTGTGATGATTGAGTTATCTGGGAGGCGGGCTTGCGGTGCCTCCCAGGAGTTCGCGCACCTGCGTTTCTTGTGGTGCGTCTCGTTAAGCGCTACGGCCACTGATCGGTGGCGTGGTCAGGATGTTGTTGACATCGGTAGACCAGACACCGGCTTTGGTGGTGAGGAGCGGGGAACCAGCGCCCGACGCAGCGGAGGATTCCGACTCACCCCCTGGCCTGGGCACCTGACCGACTCGCCTATGGAGCGCCTTCCCCCCGAGAGTTTTAGAGCATTGGGGGGTCGAACGGGGAAACAGTGGCTAGGGCTGCGCTGATCTGCCGCCAGACATAGAGGCTCAGGTTCCCACTAGGGCGGACCATCTTCCGCCGACCTTCTTCGACCGCTGTCGGGGTGTCCCACGGAGAAGCTCCAGCGATACAGAGGAAGCCAGCCGGCGTGGCCGGTGAGGTAGGTGCGAGCCGATCTGGAATCGGGGGGCCGATCGGGGTTCGAGAGGAATGCGCTTGGACTTGGCTAAGCTATGATGCTGCAAACTCCCCCCCGCGTAGCGAGACGCATTGTCGGACACGGCCCCTGCGGCGCCAGGGCCTGAGAGACGCGACTGTGCTCCCGCTGCCCCCGCGCGAGAAGCCCTCATGACCCGATGATTCTTCCATATTCACGACAGCCAAGACGTTTCTGACCAGGATGGCGTCGCGTTGGCGAGGGCCGACGAGGCCCGGGCGCTGGCGATCACCGCCTCGGCGGAAGCGCTCCAGACCTCGGCCCGAGGTTCTGGACGCACCCCGACTGGCGAAAGCATATCACCGACGAAGAGGGTGTCACCGTCTGCGGACTGCATCTGAGCAACCAGCCCGGGCCATCCTACGCGGTTCGGCGAACATCCTTTTTTCGTGAAAGCCTAACATGGGTGTCAGACGTCCTGAGCCGACTGGCTATGTATGTGTCACCGTCGGCTCTGTTCCGACCCTTCGGCGACTGAGAGATGCTACTGCGCTCCCGTCGTCCCCTGGTGCGGAGCCACAGCATGAACGCGTCCCAAGTCCTCCGATCCAAGTTCGAGCGTGTGCTCGCGCTCACCGAGGAGGAGCGGGAGGCCATTGCCGCTCTCCCGCTCCATGTCGTGGAGGTGAAGGCCGACGAGATCATCCTGCGCGAGGGGGTGCCGGCCACCCGGTCCTCGCTTCTCATTGAAGGGCTCGCCTGCTCCTCCAAGGGTCTCGGCAATGGCCGGCGCCAGATCTTGGCGTTCCATATCCCATTCGACATGCCGGACTTGGTGAGCTTCCTCCTCGAGGTGCGCGACTGCGACATCCTTGCGCTCACCGACTGCAGCCTGGCCTATGTGGAGCACCGCGACCTCCTGGCGCTCTGCACCGCGCAGCCCCGGCTTGCGCTCGATCTTTGGCGCACCACGCTGGTGGATGCCGCTGTCCATCGGGAATGGACGCTCAACGTGGGCCAGCGCGAGGGCCTAAGCCGGTTGGCGCACGTCTTTTGCGAGATGATGACGCGCATGGAGCTCATTGGCCGCGCCCGGGACAAAAGCTGCGCCTTGCCGCTCACCCAGCAGGAGCTGGCCGAAGCCACGGGGCAGTCCAGCGTCCACGTGAACCGTACCCTCCAGGAGCTGCGCAGGCGGGAGCTGCTGTCGTTCGTGCGCGGCCAGCTCACCATTCACGACTGGGACGGGCTCGTGGCGCTTGCGGAGTTCCGGACCGAGTAACTGCATATTCCGGCAACTAGGGCGGCGTGAAGGTTTATCGGCCTGCCACGAGGTGCTCGTGCCCCATCCTGACGTGGCGCCGGACAGAAACATCTTGGCTCTAGCGGGATATGGACCTGACGTGTGTGCCTGTAACGGAGCGAAGCAAGACAACCCCATGCCCCGCTATCTCTTCACCGTGCAGAACAGCAAGCCCGAGCCGGACCGCGTCGAGATGGACCTCGCCGGACCCGAAGAGGCCCGCTCCGCGGCTATTGCAGAAGCCGGGGAGATGCTCCGGGACCATCGGGACAAGGAAGCGTGGCCCTCGCCGGAGTGGTGGGTCCAGGTCACCGACGAGGAGGGCGTGACCGTGTGCCGGCTGACGGTGAGCGGTGAGTGATCCTGGCCTTTGCAGCCGCAAGACTCAGGCCTAATCTGTTCTGGCCAGTGCCTGGACCGGCATCATAAGCGGGCAAAGCGAACCATCCCTCCGTCGAAACTTGAGGCCCAACGGCACCCAGGTGCTTGCAGGCAGACGACGGAGCCGCTCCAGGTGCTCGAACTCCATTAGCGCCAAATGAAATGAGCAGCAGAAATGGGGGCGGCCCTGAGCCCCCCTCTGTTCTCGAGTCAGCTGTCGAAGCAGTTGCGCAGCGCAGCCGCAGCCTCGTTCGAAGGCTCGTGGCCGCTACTGGCGGCGCTCAGCGCAGCTTGCTCCTGATCAGCGGCAGCTTCGTAGACCTCGAGCGTGTCGTTTAGCAGGCTGCTGAAGAACTCAGCCCTCGACGCGTCTGGGAGGACATGATTCACCGCTCCGGGGCAGATGGGGGCGGAGATGCGCGGGACGGACGAGGTATCGGGGTCGCTGTTCAGCTATGTGGACCTGGAGGAGCGCGTCCCCTCCCAGCATCCGCTGCGCGAGATCCGCCGGATCGTCAACGGCGCGCTGATGAGCCTCG
>CADCUU010000349.1 GCA_902805995.1 uncultured Rubellimicrobium sp. | reverse complement strand
CCTCGATGCGCGGCCCGTCGAGGACATCGGTGATGAACAGCTCCGCGTCCTCCGCCTCGACCTCCTTGTGGCCGAGGACGAGCAGCCGTTCGCCCACGAGCGGCCGGTCGGTGCGGAACTTCACGCGCCGGGCCGGTCCCGACCTCTCCGGGTAGAGGGCCAGCGCCTCACGGTTTTCGGAGATGAGGCGGCCGTCGGGGGCGAGGAGTCTGAACTCCAGGGCAGCCATTTCGGCGGCAGTAACCTTAGGCATGGGAAGGGCAAGGGTCGCGCCGGTGACCTGCATGGGACCCACGGCGGGAAGGGCCACGGTGCCGGAGCCGCCGCCCAGCGTCCATTCCACTTGCACGCCGTCGGGCAGCGTCTCGCCGCCGGTCGCGACCTTGAGGTCGAGATGCACCTCCTGGCCCGAGCGCGCGGCGTGATGGCGCAGGCCGGGGGCGATCACCACGTCGGCGTTCACGTGCGCCAGCGCCTGGGCAAAGACGCGTGGGTTCCTGGCCATGTCGAGGAGGCCGTTCCCCTCCCAGTGGACGTCGGTGAACTCGGTGATGACGTAGCCCGCGATGGGCGCGTGGGAGCGGATGTCCTCCAGCTCCCATTTCAGGTTCATGAACTGGTGCCACTGCACCTTCTCGATGAACTGGGTGAAGCTGCCGAAGACCTGCGCGAGGCCGAGTTCGTGGAAGCGCTCTTCGACGCCTGCGGGCAGCGCCACGCCCACGGCCCAGGTCGCGCCATAGGGCATCCACCAGGCGTCGCGGCCGTCCTCCTCCCGCAGCTTGGCCGGGTCGGGGAGGCCCCAGACGCCGAACTCCGACAGGATCAGGGGCTCTTGGCCGGTCCACTGCGCCTCGGGCTGGGGGGAGAAGGTCCAGGACGCGGCGCCTGCTAACTCGCGGGTCAGCGCCTCCCACTCCTCGCGGCGGTCCACGGCGGTGCGGTAGAAGTGGTAGTCGTTGATGTCGGTCTTGACGTGGTAGTTCGGGAAGCAGGCCGAGTTGTCCACCACGAGCCGCAGCGGGTCCTCCTGCTTGAGCCAGTCGAAGAAGTCCACGATCCAGCGGCGCTGGTCCGCGACCTCGCGCAGGCGGGTGCCCCAGTCCTCGTTGACGAGGGTCCAGATGATGATGGACGGGTGGTTGCGGTCGCGGGCAAGGATGCCCTCCATCGTCTCGCGCAGGCGGGATTCCGAGGTGGGGGACAGGGTCTCGACGTTGGGGATCTCGGTCCAGATGAGGATGCCGAGACGGTCGGCGACCTCGTAGTAGCGGGGGTCGGGGACCTTGATGTGGCAGCGCAGGAGGTTGAGGCCCATGGCCTTGGCCTTGCGGACCTGATCCTCCAGGAGTTCCAGCGACGGGGGCGTGCCGAAGCCGTCGGGGTAGTAGTCCTGGTCGAGCGCGCCGCGCATGTAGAAGGGCTGGCCGTTCAGGAGCAGAAGTCCGTCGCGAGCCTCGATGCTGCGGAAGCCGAAGGTTTCCGCCCGCGTGTCAAGGTCGCCGTCGTCCCCGCGCAGGGTGGCACGCAGGGTGTAGAGGGCGGGGCTCTCGGGGGACCAGGCCTCCACCTGCGGTAGCGTCACGGCGTGGGAGAGGGCGTCGCCGGAGACGTGGAGCGTTTCGGTGTGCACGGTGGCGCCGGAAGGGTCCGTGACTTCGAGCGCGACCATGCCCTGATGCGGGCGGGACAAGGCAAGGCGGATCTCCAGCCGGCCATCGGGCCAGTGGGGGTCGAGGCGGATCGAGCGGAGATGGGTGGCGTTCCGCGACTCCAGCCGGACGGACTGCCAGATGCCGCCCTGGGGGCCGTACCAGCTCATCTTGCCGTGCGGCATCTCGGCGAAGTCGTGGCCGCCCTCGGCGTGGTGGGCGTCGGGCAGGGTGCACTCGACCTCCAGGAGGTTGTCCTCCTCCAGGAGACCCTCGGGCAGGATCACCTCGAAAGGCAGGTAGGCGCCCTGGTGGGTCGCAAGCTCCCGTCCGTTGAGGCGGATGGTGGCCACGTCGCTGACGGCGCCGAAGTGGAGCGCGATCTCGCGGCCGCGCCAGTCGGGCGGGACGGACAGGCGGCGGCGGTAGGTGCCGGTGCCGAAGCTCCAGGCCAGGTCGCGAAAGCTCTGCCAGGGCGCGGGCACATGGGCGTCCCGCCAGGCGGGGTCGCTGTCGTGCCGGAACTCCCACGGGCCGTCGAGAGAAATGGACAAGCGTTCGGCGGAAGCGAGGGGGCGGGGAGCGTTCATGGGTCAAGCCTTCGAGGCGTCTGCGTGAAAGCCAGAATGGCAGGCAGACGTTAAGAAAAGATTGGACCACCGTGCGGTGGCGTTACGCGATCTTAAGCATTCGTCAGGACGGCCGTCGCGAATCGGGGTGGTCCGAAGCAGGGTCGCCGGAATCGTGGTGGCCGGCCCCGGGGCGTGCGCCCGGGGCCGGCCTGATCGGTCAGCCGCGGTTGCTGCGGCGCAGGATGCGGTCCACGCCCGCCTGCGCGGCCTCCAGGGCGGCCTGGGGTTCGGTCCCCGCGAGCCACATCGCGTTGAAGTCGGTGATCATGGCGTTGAAGATGCCGCGCTGGTTCAGGGTCTGCGGAACCGCGTGGGCGATCTCGGAGGTGTTGGCGAAGCTGGACCGGTGGGGGAGGTTCGCGAACTCCTCGCTTCCGATGACCGACTGGCGGACCGAGAGGTGGCCGGTGCGGGACCATTGAAAGTTGTTGTCGTTCAGGAACTTGAGGAAGTCCACGGCGGCGTCCTGCTCCTCCTCCGAACGGGACTCGTCGGCGGGGATCACCCACATGTGGCTGTCGGCCCAGACCGCGGGCTCCCCGTAGATGGCGGGGACGGTCGAGACGGCGTAGTTCTTGAGCCCCACGGTGCCGCCTTCGGCCTGGGCGTTGTAGCTGTCCACCACCCAGGTGCCGTTGATGATGATGCCGGCTTCCCCGTTCAGGAAGGCCTGCTCGGCCCCCGAATAGTCGAGCGTCGTGTCGGCGAGGCCCTCGTCGTAGATCTGCTTGATGAAACTCGCGACCTCGACCGCCTCGGGGGAGTTCAGGGCGGCGGTCTGGCCGTCCTGCGACAGCACGTCCACGCCGCGCTGCCACATCAGCGACTGGAACAGCCGGATCATCATGCCTTCGGCCGACTGGGACTCCACGGCGATGAAGTTCTGGCCGGTGGCCTCCTCGAAGGCCTTGCCCATTTCGATGAACTCCTCGGGCGAGGAGGGAAGGCGCG
>CADCUU010000348.1:4866-12713 GCA_902805995.1 uncultured Rubellimicrobium sp. | reverse complement strand
CTTCGGCCTGGAGGATGACGTCGAACTGCGCCACGCCGTTCTCGTAGGTCGGCCGCGTCGCGCGCACGTCGGCCTGGGCGTTGAAGCCAAAGGTGCGCACGCGCCGGTCGGTGACGCGGCCCACCAGCGCCTGCACCTCCGGATGGTCGGTGCAGCAGACCGCGAGGCCATAGAAGGGGATGTTGGAAACGAAGTCGTAGAACCCCTTTCGCAGCGCCTCGATGGTGCCCCAGTGCTCCATGTGCTCGGGGTCTATGTTGGTGACGATGGCGACCGTGGCGGGCAGGCGGTTGAAGGTGCCGTCGCTTTCGTCGGCCTCCACCACCATCCATTCGCCCTGCCCGATCCGGGCGTTGGAGCCGTAGCTGTGGATGATGCCGCCGTTCACCACCGTGGGGTCGAGGCCGCCCGCGTCCAGCAGCGTGGCGACCATGGTCGTGGTCGTGGTCTTGCCGTGGGTGCCGCCGACGGCGACGTTGCTCTTGAGCCGCATGAGCTCGGCCAGCATCTCGGCGCGCCGCACCACGGGCAGGCCGCGCACGCGCGCCTCATCGAGCTCGGGGTTGCCCGGCTTGATGGCGGAGGAGATGACGACGACCTCCGCGCCTTGCAGGTTCTCGGCCTTCTGACCGATGTGGATCGTGGCGCCCTGCTCTGCGAGGCTGCGGGTGCGGTCGTTCTCCCGGGCGTCCGAGCCCTGGACGCGGTAGCCCATGGACACCAGCACCTCGGCGATGCCGGACATGCCGATGCCGCCGATGCCGACGAAATGGATGGGGCCCACGTCCTGGGGCAGCTTGGTGGGCCGCTCCTCTTTTGGCGAATCCTTCACGATGCACCCCCCGCCAATGCGTCCACGAGCCCGGCAAGCCTTTCGGCCGCGTCCGGTTTCCCGTGAGCTAGGGCCGCCCGCGACATGGCCAAGGCGCGCGCGGGATCGCCCAGGATGCCCGCGATGCGCGCGGACAGCGCCTCGGGCGTGAGGCGGGCCTCGGGCACCACCTCGGCCGCGCCCGCCGTCTCCAGGCCTCGCGCGTTCGCTGTCTGGTGGTCCTCGGCTGCCGCCGCGTAGGGGATCAGGACCGCCGGGCGCCCGATCACCGACAGGTCGGCGAGGGTAGAGGCGCCAGCGCGGGCGATGACGAGCTGCGTCTGCGCCATGCGTGCGGGCACGTCTTCGAAGAAGGGGCGGATGTCGGCCTCGATGGCCTCGGCGCGGTAGAAGGCGCGGACGCGATCGAGGTCCTCGTCTCGTGCCTGCTGGCTGATGCGGAGCCGCGCGCGGACCTCCATGGGGAGCGCTGCGATGGCGGGGGGCACCACGTCCGACAGGATGCGCGCACCCTGGCTGCCGCCGATGACGAGGATTTCCATCGGATGCTCGCCCGGCGGAATGTAGGGGGCGCCCGCCCGCTCGAGCACCGAGCGGCGCACGGGGTTGCCTACGGGCTCGGCCCGCACACCTGGGGGCAGCGTCGTGGGCCAGGTGCCGCAGGCCACGAGATCCACGCGGCGCGCAAAGGCGCGGTTAACGCGGCCCAGGACGCCGTTCTGCTCGTGGATCATCCGCGGCAGGCGCAGGGCCGTGGCCGCCGCCAACGCGGGGATCGAAGGGTAGCCGCCGAAGCCCACGACGGCGGCCGGCCGGTCCCGCATCATCCGCGCCACGGAGGCCGCAATGCCACCGCCCACCCGGATGGGCACCAAGGCCTTGGCCGCCGCCCCGCCCCGCGCGGGTGTGGCCGAGGCCACGACCTCGCGCACGACCTCCGCCGGGAAGCCTCCCGCATAGCGCGCCCCCCGGGTGTCGGTAGAGAGCGTGACCTGCCAGCCCCGCACCAACATGGTTTCCGCCAAGGCCTGGGCGGGGAACATGTGCCCACCGGTGCCACCCGCCGCGATAACGAGGCGGCGGCTCATCCGCGCGCCCGCAGGATGTCGCCCATCGCGCCCTGCGGCCGCGTCCGCGTCAGCGCGAGCAGCATTCCCACCGCGATCCCCCCGGCGATCAGCGACGATCCCCCGTAGCTCACGAAGGGCAGCGTCATCCCCTTGGCGGGCAGCAGCCGCACCGCCACCCCCATGTTGATCATGGCCTGCACCCCGAAGGAGCAGGCGAGCCCCGTCCCCGCCAGCCGAATGAACGGGTCCCTTTCCTTCATGAGGCGCGCGAGCGAGCCCACCACCACGATGCCATAAAGCGCGATGATGACCATGACGAGGACGAGGCCGTATTCCTCGGCGGCGACGGCGATGATGAAGTCGGTATGCGCGTCGGGCAGCGACCACTTCACCTCGCCCTCGCCCACGCCCACGCCAAAGAATCCGCCCTCGCGGATAGCGTTGGTGGCGTAGCCGAGCTGCGTGCGTGGGTCGATCTCCTCGCTCAGGAAGCCGTCGATGCGGCGGGCGAAGTGCTCGGAACTTTCATAGGCGATGGTCCCGGTAAAGATCACCGCCCCCGCAAGGCCCAGGAGCAGCGTCATCGGCGCCCCGGCCACGAAGTACATCACGCCCCAGGAGAACAGCACCAGCGCCGCCTGTCCGAAGTCCGGCTGGAGCGCGAGCATGGCCACGATCAGCACCGCGAGCCCGAAGGACCAGAGCCGACCGGGAGGGCCGTTCGGGTCCTGCGCCGCGGCCATGAACCAGGCGCAGAGCACCACGAAGCCGGGCTTGAGGAACTCCGACGGCTGGAACGATGCGAAGCCCAACGAGTACCAGCGCACCGCGCCCTTGCCGAAGTCGGTGCCAAGGATCGGCAGCAGCGCCAGAGCGACGAAGCTGAACCCGAACCCGATCACCGCCAGCCGCCGCACGTTCCGTGGATCGAGCATGGAAACGAGCATCATGACGACCAGCGCCACGCCTCCGAACAGCGCCTGGCGCTGCACGTAGTGGAAGGGTGGAAGGCCGTTGCGTGACGCAAGCGGGGGAGAGGCCGCGAGCCCCAGGAGCATCCCGATGGCGAATAGCGCCAGGATGCAGGACATCGTCCACTTATCGATCGTTCGCCACCAACGTGGCAGGACCGGGTCGCCGCTACGCGACAGGACCAGCCCATGGACCATTTCCGTCATCGAGCACCGCCATCTGCCCCAACGCCCCACCAACAGGGGCGGCCCGGTTTGCCCAGGTCTGTGGACAACGATAGCCGCAAAGGGCCGATCACGCTAGGCGGAATTCTGCATCGGCCCTGCCTTGCGCGATTCCCGCCTGCGGCGCCGCGCCGGCTTGCCGTTCGACGCGCTCTCATCCATCTGACGCCGATGGAGATTTCGACCCTTATTCTCGGCGCCGGGGCGGCCGGACTGTTCTGCGCGGGCCGCGGCGCGCCCGGCAGTGTCGTGATCGACCACGCCGCTCGCCCCGCTGAAAAGGTCCGCATCTCGGGCGGCGGGCGCTGCAACTTCACGAACCTCCACACCGCACCCTCGGCGTTCCTGTCCGGGAACCCCCATTTCGCCAAGTCGGCGCTCGCCTCCTACACGGCGCAGGACTTCCTCGCGCTCGTGGAGGCCTACCGCATCCCCTGGCACGAAAAGACCTTGGGCCAGCTCTTCTGCGACCGCTCCTCCAAGGACATCATCGCCCTCCTCCTGGCCGAGGCGGAGAAGGCGGGGGCCCAGGTCAAGCTCTCAACTGCCATCCTCGACGTGTCCCACGACGGCACCTGCTTCGTCGTGGAGACCGAATCCGAGGGCCGTCGCGAGACGCTTCGCGCCAGGTCCCTCGTCGTCGCGACGGGCGGCAAGAGCATTCCCAAGATGGGCGCGACGGGCCTCGCATACCGCATCGCCGAGGGCTTCGGCCTCAAGATCACGGAGACTCGCCCGGCCCTCGTGCCCTTCACCTTCGGGGAGGGTCGGTTCGCCCCGTTGGCCGGGGTCGCCGTGCCTGTCGCCGCCCGCGCCCGCGGCCCCGTCTTCGAGGAGGCGCTCCTCTTTACCCATCGGGGCCTGTCCGGGCCCGCCATGCTTCAGGCCTCCTCCTACTGGCAGGAGGGCGAGGAGATCGCCGTCACCTTCGCGCCTGGGACGGACTGGGCCGCCACCCTGAAACAGGCCAAGCGCGACGCCCCCAAGCAGGCTCCGCGAACGGCCCTTGCGCAGCACGTCCCCGCCCGCCTCGCCGACCATCTGGCGGAGGAGTTGAACCTGTCCGGCAACCTCGCCGCGCTTCCCGACAGCCGGATTGAGGGCCTAGCGCAGACCCTCTCCAACTGGCGCCTGAAGCCCACGGGGACCGAGGGCTACCGCACCGCCGAGGTCACCCTGGGCGGCGTGGACACGGGCCGCCTGTCCTCCAAGACGATGGAGGCGAAAGCCGTGCCGGGCCTCTTTTTCCTGGGTGAAAGCGTGGACGTGACGGGCTGGCTTGGCGGCTACAACTTCCAATGGGCCTGGGCCTCGGCCGATGCCGCCGCCCGGGCGCTCCGGACGCGAGGGGCCTGAAGGCGGGGTCTGAGGGTTCAGGCCGACCGCTCGCCCGCCGCGATGGCCAGCCCCTCGGCCACCGCCGTGAAGGCCGCCGTCTCCACCGGCTGCGCCTGCGGGAACAGGTCCGCCAAGGCCCGGCGCACCGGCGCGAGGAGGCTCGACCCGCCGACATGGACCACATGGGTCATGGCCTCGGGCGCCACCCCGGCCCGCTCCGCCGCGCGGCGCGCGCCCTGGGCGATGGTCTCCGCCAGCGGCCCGAGGTCCTTGGCCAGCCGGTCCGGCGACAGCGGCGCGCCCAACCCGCTTTCAATGAGATGGAGGTCGATGCGCCCGCCTTCCCCGTTCGCCGCGATCTTGCCCGCCTCGACCGCAAAGGCGAGGTCGAAGCCCAGTCCCGACTCCAGCACCGCGTGAAGCCGCCCGAGCTTGTCGGGACGTTCCGCCACGCGGCGCATCTTCGCCACTTCCCTCGCCATCTCGGGCGTCTGGAGGAAGCCGATCCTCTCCCAGGTGGCGAGGTCATGGTAAGGCGCGACAGGCACCTCGCTCAGCGCGCCCCCGATCTCGGCCCGCAGACGCGTGCCAAGGCCCAAGAGCGGCATCGCATGGGCAAGGCTCAGCGTGCGGTCCGCATCCGTCCCGCCGACCCGGACGCCCTCGTTCGCGAGGACCCGCAGCGCCCCGTCCCGCGCCTCGAAGACCGTGAAGTCCGACGTGCCGCCCCCGATGTCGACAACGATTCCCAGCCCGTCGCGCACCCCGCAGGCCCGCGCGGCGGCCTCCGGCTCCGTGAGCCACTCCACCTCCTCGAACCCCGCGAGGCGATAGCTCTCGGCCAAGTCCACGGCCGCCTGTGCGTCCCGCTCGGGCTCCGCATGGAAGATCACGGGCCGCCCGGCGAGGACATGGGTCAGCCTCTCGCCCGTCTCGGCCTCGGCCTGGGCGCGAAGCCGAGCGAGCACCTCGCCCACCAGCTCCACCAGCGTCATCCGCCGGTTGAGGAGCTGGCGCGGCTCGCGCATCAGCGGCGTCCCCAGCACCCGCTTGATCGCGCGCAGGAACCGCCCCTCGCGCCCCGCGACCAGCGCCTCGACGGCCTCCGTCCCGAACAGCATCCGCTTTGAGCTGAAGTCGAGGAAGATCGCGGTCGGCACCGATACGCGCCCGGGCTCCAGCTCGATCAGCCGGGGACGCCCCCCATGCAGGATCGCGGCCGAGGTGTTCGACGTGCCGAAATCAACGCCCAGCCAGCGCGCCATGCCCCTGCCCTCCCCCGGTGAAAGGCGCCGCCCCTAACCCGGCGGGGGAGGCGTGGTCAACCCGCCCGGAGCCGCGAGCGCACCTGCTCGGTGAAGTCGTCGCCGCGCTTCTCGAAGTTGTCGTACTGGTCGAAGCTCGCGGCAGCCGGCGCGAGGAGCACGGTGTCCCCCGCCTCCGCCTCCTCCATGGCCCGCCCTACCGCGCGCTCCATGGTGGTGCAGATCTCGGCCTCGATCCCCGGAAGCTGCCGGGCGAAGGCCGCCGCCTCGCGCCCGATCACATACGCCTTCCGCACGGAGCCCAGATGCGGCACGAGGTCCCCGAGCCCGCCCTCCTTCTCCAGCCCCCCGCAGATCCAGCGGATCTTCTGAAAGGCCTGGAGCGCCTTGGCCGCCGAATCCACGTTGGTCGCCTTGGAGTCGTTCACAAAGGCCACGCCGTTCGCCTCCGCGATCCGCTGGCTCCGGTGCGGCAGGCCCGGATAGCTCCGCAGCGCCGCCTCGATGGCGCGGGGGCCGAGGCCCAGCGACCGCGCGACCGCCCAGGCGGCGCAGGCGTTCTGGTGATTGTGCGCGCCCGGCAGTCCCTTGATGTTGCGCAGATCCACCGAGGCGATCTGCTTGCCGAACCGCCATTCCGCGAGGAACCCCTTGCGCGCAAAGACCGCCCAGGCCGCCCCTTCGATCTTCGTCCCCGAGGACACGAGGATTACCCGGTCGTCCCCCGGCCCCTCCGACATCTGGTTCGCGAGATACCGCCCCTCGTCCTCGTCCACGCCGATCACGGCGCGGTCAGGCCCCCCTTCCGCAAACAGCCGCCGCTTGGCCGCGAAATATCCGCCCATGCCGCTATGCCGGTCCAGATGGTCGGGCGACAGGTTGGTGAACACCGCCACGTCGGGCGTCATCGCGCGGGCGAGGTCGGTCTGGTAGCTCGACAGTTCCAGCACCACGACCTCCCCATCCCGCGCGGGCTCGATGTCGAGGACGCCGCGCCCGATATTGCCCGCAAGCTGCGACGGCCGACCGGATTCGGCCAGGATGTGATGGATGAGCGCCGAGGTCGTGCTCTTGCCGTTCGAGCCCGTGACCGTCACGACCTTGGGCCGCTGGTCGAACTCGTCCCATTCCGACGTGGCGAAGGACCGGAAGAAGAGACCGATGTCGTTGTCGACCGGTACCCCCGCCGCCCAAGCCGCCGCGATGGCCGGGTGCGGGCGCGGATAAAGATGCGGAATGCCGGGGGAGGTCACGAGCATCGAGACCCCCTCCCAAGACTTGGCCTTGGTCAGGTCACGGACCTCAACGCCCTGCTCCTCGGCCTTGGCCCGTGCGGGGGCTCCATCGTCCCATACGACGGGCGTAGCGCCTCCAGCCTCCAGTGCGCGGACGGTGGCCATCCCCGACCGCCCGAGCCCCAGAACCGCGACGGTCTTTCCCTCGACGCTCTGCACAGCGATCATGCCAGCCCTCCTTGCGTTCCTGGCCTTATTCCCGGGCTGCGCGGGACCCGCAAGGCGGGCGTCAGGGCTTCAGGTCGTAGGTGACCCAGGGCGTCTGCGTCGCAAGCCGATCATAAAGGCGGCGCGCCCGGACATTGTCCCCTGCCGTGATCCAGCGGATCACGGACCAGCCGCGCTCGCGCCCCTGCTCCGCCACGGCCCGGATTAGGGCCTCGGCCGCCCCGGTGCCCCGAGCCTCCGGCGCGACGAAAAGGTCGTCTAGGAAACCGCCCACCGTCGCCGACAGGGGCCGGGCAAAGGCCCGCACATGCGCCAGCCCCACGAGGTCCCCGTCCCGCTCGGCCACCAAACCCTCGACCTCGTGCGCGGGGTCGTGGATCCAGCCCCAGACACGATCCCGCATCGCGGGGGTCTGCTCCACGCCGTAGAACTCCGCATAGCCCGCATAGAGCCTGTCCCAGCCCGCACGGTCCGCCTCCGCGACCCGCCGCACCACGACCATTCAGCGCACCTTCAGCGTCGCAAGCCCGATCATCGCGAGGATGAGCGAGATGATCCAGAACCGGATCACGATCTGCGGCTCCGCCCAGCCTTTCTTCTCAAAGTGGTGGTGGATGGGCGCCATCAGGAACACCCGCTTGCCCGTCCGCTTGTAGACCAGCACCTGGATGATGACCGACAGC